>JAFQOX010000143.1 GCA_017412045.1 Clostridia bacterium | reverse complement strand
GTGGAAAAAGCCGAATGCCTCCCTCTGACGAGGGAGGTGGATTGCCTTCAGGCAAGACGGAGGGAGAGATCCTTTCAAACAAGAATTTGTTTTTTCATCGAACTCGCGTTTATTATATTTTCTTAAGTTGACGACATTGCCCTGTGTAAGGGGAGGTGGATGCCGAAGGCAGACGGAGGGGGTGTGAAAACAGCATATTTTTGCAAAAACAATCCCTCCGTCACGGTTGAAGGCGTGACACCTCCCGACATTATGCAACGAAGCTTTGTTTTTAATCCTCGTCGAGACGGGAAGCCACTTCCGCTTCGGTTTCGGGATCGAAGGATAGCATGGGCTTGACGTCCTTTTTGCGTATCTTCCGATCAACGTAATTCTTCGTGATCCGAATGACCAGAGGGAAAAGAGCCAGCACGCCGATCAGGTTGGGAATCATCATCAGACCGTTGAAGGTATCGGAAAGATCCCACGCAAGACCGCCCTCCATCACCGCGCCGGAAACGATCATCAGCACGAAAATAAATTTATAGATTTTCACACCGGTCGCGCCGAAGAGGTATTCCACCGATTTCGAGCCGTACTGCGACCAGCCGAGAACGGTCGTAAAGGCGAAGAAGAGCATGGCGACGGCGACGAACCACGTACCCGGCGCGCCGAACTGCTTGCCGAATGCCTGCGAAACGAGGGTATCGCCGCTGATGCCCGCCACGGGCTGACCCGTGGAAAGATCAATATAGCCGGTAGAAAGAACGACGATCGCCGTCATCGTACAAACGACGAAGGTATCGAAGAATACCTCGAAAATACCCCACATACCCTGCTTGACGGGCTCTTTTACGTCGGAGGACGAATGCACGAGGACGGAAGAGCCGAGACCCGCTTCATTGGAAAAGACGCCTCGCTTGAAGCCCTGCGTCATGGTCTTTTGGATCAGCACGCCGAGACCGCCGCCGAGGAACGCCGCGGGCTTGAAGGCAAAGCGGAAAATGGAAGCGAGCATCGCGCCGACGTTCGAGATATTACAGCAGAATATGATCAAAGAGCCGATGACGTACATGACCGCCATAAAGGGCACGACGATTTCCGCGAATCCGGCGATCCTGCGCAAGCCGCCGATGATGATCAGAGCGGCAACGATCAGAAGCGCTACGCCGATCAGCAGATGGATCACGTCGATCTCCGTGCCGGGCACGGTGCCGAGCGAGACGTTGGAGAAGAACGCCGCATCCATATTCAGAACGATCTTATTGATCTGCGCCATATTGCCGATGCCGAACGACGCGAGGATCGCAAAGCAGGAAAAGAGCACGGCAAGCACCGAGGCGACAGCGCCGAGCCACCTTTTGCCGTAACGCTTGCCCAGACCGTCCTTCAGATAATACATCGGACCGCCGCACCATTCGCCGTTTGCGTTTTTTCTGCGGTAGTAAATGCCGAGCAGGTTTTCCGAAAAGTTCGTCATCATGCCGAAAAACGCCGCGACCCACATCCAGAAAACCGCGCCGGGACCGCCCGTCACGATCGCCGCCGCAACGCCTGCGATATTACCCGTACCGACGGTAGCGGCAAGCGCCGCGCAAAGCGCCTGAAATTGAGAAATGGATTTTTTGTCGGAGGTTTTCGTGCTGCTGCTGTCTTTTTTGAAAACGCTCGCGATGGTATGCTTCCACCAATGTCCCAAACGGCAGATCTGGAAAAATTTCGTACCGCACGTCAGCAAAATACCCGTACCGATCAAAAGCACGAGTCCGGGCAAGCCCCAGACCGCCGCGTTGATCGCGCCGTTGACGGACGATACCGTGTCAAGAAACTGTTTCATAAGCTTCCTCCCGAAATATATAGTTTTCGCCATCATAAAATCGGAAACGGGGACTTCCCGACAAATCAAGAGGGCGGACCGTGAAACACGATCCGCCCCAAAAAAACAATTTGCCCGCCATGCAGCCGTCTTTGTCCTTTTGCCTGAGAGTTTAGCGTGTTTTCTACGCTTTGCACCTTCGGCCCCCAATCAAATGGGTGTCTCCAAAGTTCTGTCAGTATTCAGTCCTCATCCCTGCGGACACCTGAGAGCATTACTCCTTCGGCTGTGAACACACCATTTCCTGAATACGTCGTACAGAAATCATCTTATGATTTTGTTTTTTTATTATATCGCAAAATTTCTCTTTTTTCAATAGCATTTGCGAAATCTTTTCTTTTTTGTCGCAATCGACGAAATTTTGGATGCAATGGATCGCAAGCGTGCATTGCTTCCGCTCCAACACCACGTCAGCCGTCCATCATTTCCTTGAGAATGCCCGCCGTCCGATAGAGATTTTTCATGAAATCTGCAACAAGGCTTTCCTCCATCGTACTGTAGCCCAACTCAAACGTGAGATTTCCGCCGTAACCGATCTCCTTCACGGCTTTCATAAGCAATTCCCAATTTGCCTCTCCCATAAAGGGCGGCAAATGGAGATCCTTTTTATAATAATTGTCGTGAATATGCGTACAGACGATGCGCTTGCCCATCGTGCGGATCGCATCCGCGTGGCGTTCGTCGGTTTCCATCGCAAGCTTACCGTGTCCGAAATCCCAGCAGCATCCGATTCTCGGATCAGCGAAGCGATCCATGACGGCGATCAGCTCCGAAAGCTCGGCGCAAAAGTGCGAGCGTTCCCGAACGGAAACGCGGTGATGATCCTCGAAGGTATTTTCAAAAACGGGCGTCACGCCCATTCTCAGCGCGTTTTCGATATGAGGCGCGAAAATTTCGTAAACCGTCCGTAAGGCGATCTCGGCATCGTAGGCTTCTCCCGGGAGCGGATGGTATTCGTCCGCATGAAAAACCAGATACGAAGCGTTCATGCGCTTTGCCGCCACGATGCTCCGACGAAGCCGCTCGTGAAAAACGGCAAGCGGTTGATGCGCGTAAAAATTATAGGGCGCGTGTACCTGATCGAGGGACATTCCCCATACGTCCGACGCCTGCACGACCGCGTTCACTTCCTCCTCCCACGCATCGCTTGCGAAGTCGGGGAAATACGACACCGTCCGAAAACCCGCCGCGTGGCAAATTTGCAGACATTCCGACGGCGTTCTTCTGACGCGCGGATCTCTGGTGCGTTTCAAATATTCAGCATTCAAGGAAAATTCCATAGATATAACCGTCCGTTCCAAATCATATTTACATTATCATATTTACATTTTCAAAAATCTTATAGCAAAAAGAATGTTTTTGTTCTGTAAACAGACGGGGATTTTTATCAAATGATTCCCTTTTACAAAGGGGAACGGTCAACTTTTTTCTGTTCCCCACACATTGACAAGTCAATGTGTCAAGAAAAAAGTTGCAAAAAAGAAGTTGGCAAACCTGCGGTTTGATCGCCGGTGCGTATGGGAGCGGTATACCGCGAATCCCGCCGGACTCTGCGCAAATGCACTCTGATTTGCAGTGCAAATCAGAGTACGATATTGCTTGCCGAAACCGCCGGCACGGTTTCGGACGCCGTCGGCTATTCGGGGAGC
>JAFQOX010000142.1 GCA_017412045.1 Clostridia bacterium | reverse complement strand
TTGATGGAAACAAGAACACATTGCCTCCCTCTGCACATTATGCGAAGCATAATGTAGGAGGTGTCAACCGCATGGTTGACGGAGGGAGAGAGAACCCACTAAACAAGAATTTATCTTAAAAAAGTAAATGCTGTTGCCCTGAGGCATAAGAATCCCCGCCTTGACAAAACTTACCGCATCGTGATATAATGTATGCAAACAGAACCTTGAGAAAGGCGGGGAACGCGATGTCATCGTACAGCGAGCTGATCAAAAATTTTGAAAAAATCAGGGCTTATATGCGCGATTTCTACGTTTACGGCTTCAAAAGCCGCGACGGTTATCACGCCAAAAGCGCGCGCTCCTACGACGACGAGCGCCGCAGGCTGGAGAGTTGGCTCGGCGATCATATGAGCTTCGTGCGCACACCCGAGGGAAAGAACGTTTTTATTTCCATTGACAGCCGTACGATCCGTCACAATCCCCTGTATCATGCGTGGAAGGCAAAAAGCTTTACCGACGGTGACGTCACGTTGCACTTTATTCTGTTTGATATTCTGCACGAGCCGTCGGTGAAGCGGACCGTTTCCGAGCTGATTTACGAGATGGATGAGAAATATCTGTCCGGATTTGCATCGCCGATGACCTTTGACGA
Organism: Clostridia bacterium; assembly: GCA_017412045.1. Lineage (GTDB taxonomy): Bacteria > Bacillota > Clostridia > Oscillospirales > CAG-272 > QALR01. Next base: position 37,335 of record JAFQOX010000142.1, on the reverse strand, counting down.
ATCGACCGTGCGCAAAAAGCTGAGGGAATACGTCGAAGCGGGCTTGATCCTCGCGGAAAAGGAAGGGCGTAAGGTGTATTATCGCCGCGCGGAGCCTACCGATCTTTCGGCGCTCACCGACGCGTTGCACTATTTTTCGGAGGTCGCGCCCTGCGGCGTCATCGGCTCTTTTATTCTGGATAAGGCGGAAGCCGATACCGAAGCGTTTACCTTCAAGCACCATTATATCACGAGCGCGATCGACAGCGACGTTCTGGCGGCGCTGTTCTGCGCGATGAGAGAAAAGCGCGCCGTTACGGTATCGAATTTGAGCCGCCGCAGCGATCAGCCGAGGCGCATTCTTCTGATCCCGCTTCGCATTTTTATCAGCGTACAGAACGGCAGACAGCACCTGCTTGCGTATCTGCCCGACTTCGGAGCCTTCCGCGCTTATCGCGTGGATTATCTCTCTGACGTAAAGGCGGGGGAGGAGGAGCCGCGCTTCGATGCGCTCCGCGCGGCGCTGGACCGTATGCAGCGCAGGATGTGGGGCGTCAATATCAAACGGAACAAGCGGGGTGCAGAGCAATCGGAGCACGTCGAATTTACCGTTAGGATCGAGGACGGCGAGGACTATATCGTACGGCGTCTGGAACGGGAAAAACGGTGCGGTACCGTCGAAAAGCTGGATGAGCACACGTATCGCTTCTCCGCCGACGTATACGATTCGGGTGAAATGAAGCCGTGGATCCGAACCTTTCTCTGTCGGATCGAAAAAATGAATTTTTCCAATCGCTCCGTGGAAAACGAATTCAAAAGGGATCTGGAGGAAATGTATCGGATGTACGGACTCGGTGAGGAACGTCGTCAAGCTTCCGAAAAAATATAACAAATTTTTTCCTTCATATTCCGCGAACAGCGGAATATATCACTCGCGCACGGCGCGAATATCACTTTGACGAAGTCAAAATATCACGTTTCGCCGCAGGCGAAATATATCACTGCAATATCGGCAACGTTCAGTTGACGGCATTGCTCAGGGGGGATCGGAATGATATTCAGCGAGCTTTACTCGGCGTATTACAATACGGTGGCGGCGATTCTTTCCGCCGTGATCGACGGCGTGCGCGACGAGCGCGAGCTGCAAAAGATCGTTGCCGAGCGCGCGTTTGGCGAAAGCGTGCTGACGATCCTGCCCGCGCTGAAAAGCGGGAAATGGCAGCTTCTGCATCCCGATTTCCGCACGCCGCTTTCACATAAGCCCACGATGCCTCTGACGACGTTGCAAAAGCGGTGGCTGAAAGCGATTTCTCTGGATCCGCGCGTGAGGCTGTTTGGCGTAACCTTCCCCGAGCTGGACGGCGTGGAGCCGCTTTTCACCGCCGAGGATTATGCTATATACGATCAATACGGTGACGGCGATCCCTTTGAGGACGAGGAATATATCCGACAGTTCCGCGTGATCACGGAGGCGATCCGTCGGGGATCGCAGATCAAATTTGAAATGACCGACCGCAAGGGCAGGATGACCTTCGTCCGTTGCCGTCCCATTCGGCTGGAATATTCGGAAAAGGACGATAAATTCCGCGTGATCACCGTGGGCAGACGCTCGCTTTCCACCGTCAATCTTGCCAGAATGCGCGCGTGCGTACACGACCGCGGACAAAAGCAGGTTTTCGGAGAAGAGCGGAAGGTGATCTACGATACGGTTACCGTCAGAATCGTCGACGAGAGGAACGCGATGGAGCGCTTTATGCTTCACTTCGCCCACTTTGAAAAGCAAGCCGAGCGATTGGACGAAAAGCATTATCTCGTAAAAATCAAATACGCGCGTGACGACGAATCCGAAATGGTGATTCGCATCCTCTCCTTCGGACCGAGGGCGGAGGTGCTGGAGCCGCAATCCTTTCGGGATCTGATCGTCGAAAAGCTGAAAAAACAGGCAAGCTGTGGACTCAAATGAGAGTTCGCAGCTTTTTTTCCGTGAAAAATCATGGGTCCGATGGTAAAATATGCTTGCAAGATCCTTCAGATGTGCTTGTTTGATCACAGCGGTGCGCGGGGAGATTCCGAAGCGTATGCCGGGAGGGTGCTTGCGCTGAGCCTGTCAAGCTCAATTTACGCGGGTTCGAATCCCGCCGTACGTCGAAAGACGCATCGCCGGTGGATCGGTTTTTGTCCTTCGGGACACCAAAAGAAATATGTACGCGGAGTCTGCCTTCGCGTACGCTGCAAAGCAAAGATTCGTTGTCATTCTGCCGCTTGCGCGGCAATGCGAAAGCGCGCCCTGTCTGAGAGCGGATACCGCGTTTTCCCGATCATAGCCGAAAAGGAAGCTTTTCCGCTCTGTGACGGAGGCGCTGAAGCACTCAGCCGCCGCTTTTGCATGAATGACGACGAAGCGCATATTCCCTTTCGGGAGCAATGCCGTCAAGCTTCTGAAAAATATAATAAATTTTAAATTTGCAAAGCAAATTTTTTCCTCAATATTCCGCGAACAGCGGAATATCACTTTGACGAAGTCAAAATATCACGTTTCGCCGCAGGCGAAATATATCACTGCAACGTCGTCAACGTTCAGTTGACGGCATTGCCTTTCGGGAGGATGAGATACATGAAGAAAACGATTATCAATGAAAATCAGAGGGGGCTTCTTTTCAAAAACGGAAAGTACGTCAGAATGCTTGATTCGGGTAAATATTACCTGTTCGGTGGCAGAGAGATCGAAACGCACGATCTGAAGCAACGCCTCGTGCCGGGGAAATGTACATTGGAAACGCTTCTTGCGGACAAAAAGGTTGCCGACTGCCTTGCCGTGGCGGAGGTCGGCGACGAGGAGCTGGGACTCCATTACGTGAACGGCAGATTCACTTCCCTGCTTGTGCGCGGAAAATATGCGTTCTGGTCGGTGTTTGACCGCCAGGAATTCCGCATCGTGGATATTTCCAAGCCGACGGTGGACGAATCCGTGCCCTCGTATATTTTTGCCAGCATTCCGCCGTCCTACTATACGAAGATCGAGGTTGCCGAATATCAGAAGGCAAGACTGTATTTCAATCGGAAATTTGAGCGGATTCTGGATGCGGGCACGTATTATTTCTGGAATACGGCGGTCAAGGTGGAGGCGGAATACGTGGATACCCGATTGACGCAGATGGATATTACGGGACAGGAGCTTCTGACGGCGGATAAAATTTCCGTGCGCATCAATTTCGTCTGCAATTACCGCATTACCGACTGCGTCAGAATCCTGACCGAGATCGACGATTTCGAGGAACAGCTTCACGTGACGGCACAGTTGGCGCTCCGCGAATACGTCGGCAAGCACAAGCTCGATGAAATTCTGGAAAATAAGGAGCAGATGACCGAATTCATATCCGGTAAATTGAAGGCGAAGGAAAAATCGCTTTTCCTGGAAATCACGGATGCCGGGGTCAAGGACATCATTCTGCCCGGCGAGATCCGCGAAATCATGAAAACGGTTCTGATCGCCGAAAAGCGCGCGCAGGCGAACGTCATCACCCGCCGCGAGGAGGTCGCTTCCACCCGCTCCCTGCTGAACACAGCAAAGCTGATGGATGAAAATCAGACGCTCTACAAGCTCAAGGAGCTGGAATACGTGGAGCGCATTTGCGAGAACGTGGGCAATATCAACGTGAACGGAACGGGAAATATACTCTCTCAGCTGACGGAGCTTCTCGGTTCCAAATAGGGGGGAAGCAGTATGTTATTGAAAGAATTTGAAAAAAGATGGCTTTCCGTTTTCGCGGAGGGTGTGCCCAAACAGCGGCTTGAGGAATGTATGCGCTGCGGGCATTATATATGGCACGTCTTTTCCTTTGAGCTTCTGCCCGCAGAGGATTATCTGGAGGGCGATGAAGCCGAGGCGGCTTATGAAAGCCTGTCCGTCAAGGAACGCGAAAACGCTTTGTTTATCAAGCCCTTTGCAGGGAAAAAGCCCGAGACCTTCTCTCTGAAGTACGGGGACTCGGGCGCTGAACGGTTGAATCGGCTGACGGAAATATACGTCGCGGCAAAGGATTTTTCCTGGACCTATATCAAAACGCATGAAATGGATTGGTGCGGTCCCTATTTCTGCCGCAAAAAGAAATCCGATATAACGGGAGAAAGGAGAAAATGAGATGATCGAGATCACGGGAACCTTCAATACGGCAAAATGCTTTGCGACGACCATGGACGAAGGCGCGCGCGAGCAGATCCGGACGATCTGCGATACCGAGGCGTTTGCGTCCTCGAAAATCAGAATCATGCCCGACGTTCACGCGGGCAAGGGCTGTACCATCGGTACGACCATGACGGTTACCGACAAGATCGTTCCGTCGATGGTCGGCGTGGACATCGGTTGCGGTATGTATACGGTATATCTCGGCAAAATCGAGATTGATTTTGAAAAGTTGGATGAAGCCGCGCACGGCATCCCTTGCGGCAGAAACGTCTGGGAGGGCAGACAGGAGAAATTTGATCTCACCGTGCTTCGCTGTTACAGAGAGCTCCGCGATACCCGCAGGTTGGAACGGTCGCTCGGCACGCTTGGCGGCGGTAACCATTTCATCGAGATCGACGAGGATGAGGACGGCGGCAAGTATCTTGTGATCCACTCGGGAAGCCGTAATCTCGGCACGCAGGTCGCGGAATTTTATCAGCAGCTCGCCGTGGACCTCAACGTAGGCAAGGAGGAATACTTCAAGGCGCGCGACGAGATCATCCGCACCTACAAGGAGCAGGGCAGAAAAAAGGAGATCCAAGCCACGCTCAAGGCTCTGGAAAAGGATTTTCAGGCAAAACAGCCGACGCTTCCGCGCGATCTCTGCTATCTCTACGGCTCCTTCATGGAGGATTATCTGCACGACGTGGATATTTGCCAGAAATTCGCGGAGAGAAACCGCGCGAAGATGGCGGAGATCATTATGGAACGCATGGGATGGACGGCGGTTGAGACCTTCTCCACCATTCACAACTATATCGACGTAAACGAAATGGTGCTCCGCAAGGGCGCGGTATCCGCCAAGGCGGGTGAGAAGCTACTCATTCCCATCAATATGCGCGACGGCTCGCTCGTCTGCATCGGCAAGGGCAACGAAGATTGGAACCGGTCCGCGCCTCACGGCGCGGGACGGCTGATGTCCCGTTCCGCCGCCTTCGAGCGGCTGACGATGGCGGAATACGAGTCTGAAATGGCGGGCATTTATTCCACCTGCATCGTGCCCGACACGCTCGACGAATCCCCCATGGCGTATAAGAGCATGGCGGAGATCGTGGAAAATATCGGACCGACGGCGGAGATCGTTTGCAGAATCAAGCCGATCTATAATTTCAAGGCGGCGGAATGATCGTATCAAAGCAAAAAGGACTGTTTCCCATGCATATCGCAGGGAGACAGTCCTTTTTTCGATGCGGTTTAAATATCCCACTTCTCAATCAATTCGATGATCGGCGCGGGATCGGCAAGTCCGTGCGGATGGTGTCCGCATCCCTCCTTGCCTTGTACGAAAAGCGGGATTCCCGCTTCCTTGTACGCTTTTTCCAGAACGTAGCCGTTTTCGGGATAGGGGACGACGTCATCGCTGTCGCCGTAGATCATGACGACGGGAATCTTGGCTTCGATCAGCGCGGGAATCTTGTCGATGGGATGACCGCGGAAGCAGATCAGCTCACTTTTGGTCATACCGAGCGCATCGAGCACCTCCTTTTGCAGTGCGGGTCCTCGGTTGACGAAGCAGTCGCCCATACCGAAGGGCCAGCTCAGAAAGTTCATCACGGGCGCGTCCAGATAGAGCGCGCTGACGAGAGCGGGATATTTCGCCGCGAAATTGACCGCTTGCAGGCCGCCGCAGCTCATGCCGACGGGGACGCATTTTTGAGAGAGCCCGTACGTATTATGCAGAAATTCCGCAAATCTCGCTTTGGCATCGGTGTCGATATCCGTACCGAGGCGGTTGACGTTTTTCAGATAAGCGAGGTGATAGCCGCGGCGGAGTAGCTTCACCTCCACGGCGGGGAACGCGCCGAAATATTCGGTTTTCAGCATCCAATGCTTGTTTGCCGTACCCTCGGGCGGAAAAACGAGGGTGGCGTATCTTCCTTCAAATTCAAATTCGATCTGACGGAATTCATTTCTCCAGATGGTTTCAGTCATGGCAACGGGTCCTTTCCGTTAAATATGGATGGTAATGATATAATATCGAAAATCGTAAAAAACGTCAAGAGCCGTCACAAAGGGCAATCCGTGCGGGCGGGATCAGAGCGGCATCCGCTCCAGATTCTTCGCGATCTTCTCCAGCGCGGCTTTTTCGATGCGGGAGACGTAGGAGCGGGAAATGCCGAGAACGTCAGCCGTTTCACGCTGGGTGATCGGCTTTTTGCCGCCGAGCCCGTAGCGGAGCACGATGATCTCCCGTTCTCTGGGCTCCAGAATGCGATTGACGATCTCCACAACACGGCGGCCCTGGAGCTTGCGGTCGAGATCCTCCGCGATGGTATCGTCCACGCTGATGATGTCGCTGTACGTCAGCGGCGCGCCGTCCTTATCGGTGTCGATCGTTTCGCTGATGGAGACCTCCCAGGAGAGCTTTTTGCGCGAACGGAAGTGCATGAGGATTTCATTCTGGAGGCATTTCGCCGCGTAGGTGGCAAACCGCGCGCCGTTCCGGCTGTCGAAGGAGTCGATGGCTTTGATCAGCCCGATCGTACCGATGGAGATCAGGTCGTCCTGATCCACGCCCGAGGCGTAATACTTCTTGACGATGTGAGCGACGAGGCGCAGATTGTGCTTGATCAGCTTTTCGCGCGCCTCTTTATCGCCGTTTCGCATTCTGCGGAAGCATTCCGCTTCCTCCTCTGCGGGGAGCGGGGGCGGGAAGCTTTGCGAATACGAAACCTTCAGGAATAAGTAGAGGAAATTGGACATCAGCAAGGACAAAAGATAACCCATAACAATCTTCCTTTCTGTCTTTCGGAATATCAATATATATAATATATGTCATAAGACAGAAAATCTTGCCGATTTTTCCCTCAAAAGACGGAAATTTATTTTTGTACGTCGTAAACGGAGAGAAGCTTGGGCATCTCCGAAAGGATGGCGTCCTTTTCGCCGTTCAGCAGAACGGAAATCTTTCCGTTGGTGACGTCGAAGAAATTGTCGTCGGGCTCGATGTCTGCGCTTGCCCATTCGATCATGACGTTCTTCGCGTAGCGGGCGGCTTCGATATCCAGATAATACGCGCCGTTTTCCTCGCGCACGGAGGCCTTGAGCGCGGGATCCTCGAAGCGGTACTCGCAGGGCTTCACGTAGATCTTGCCGTCACATGCCACGGTTACGCCGTCCCGCTCCAGCGCGTATTCGAGAAAGAGCGACCGGGGATCGCCGTCGAGCAATCGGGAGAGCGCCGCAGGCAGGGCGGTGTCCAGAGAGGAGAGCGCGGGAACGGAGATCTCCGTTTCCCATGCGGCGAGCGTTTCCATGCGGTTATTCTTGACGGCGGCGCGGATCTTGCCGTCGAAGGGCGTCAGCGTTTCGTTGGAAACGTTGACGATTTTTTCGTTTTCGTTTTCGTGAACGGAGATCAGAACGGGCGCAAAGAATTTTCTCGCGCGGTAATGAAGCGCCTTCCATCTGCCGTAGTAATCGACCGACGACCACGAAACGACGGGCCAGCAATCGTTGAGCTGCCAATAGAGCGCGCCCATACAGCGGCCGCGGAATCGGCGGAAATGCTCTACGCCGTAGCGAATGGCATCCGCCTGGAGAATCTGGGAGAGGTAGACGAAATGAGAAAAGTCATCGGGAATTTTATAATAATCCTTGACGTAGCTCAGAATCTTCTCGTTTCCGCTCGCGCATTTCTGATGGGAATGCATGACAGCGGAATCGATCCTCATATCCTCCTCGCCCGCGAAGCTTTTCAGCGTTTTCATCATCGGGAAGGACTCGAAGCCGAACTCCGAACAATAACGGAAATAGTGCTTGCGGTATTCCTCAAAGGGAACGCCGCCGTGCCACACCTGCCAATAATGCGTATCGCCCACGTTTTCGTTGCGGGGATCGTCGAAGCCGCCGTGAGAGGAGGGCGAGGCTGGCCAATAGAAGACGTCCGGCGCGTAGGCGGCGCAGATCTCGGGCAGGATATTTTCATAGAGCAGGAGATAATCGTCGAGCACCTTCTGCGTTCTGGAACGGCGGCAGGAGCTCCAATACATGAGCGCATCCTCCATTTCGTTGTTACCGCAGAGGAGTCCGAGGCAGGCGTGATGGCGGATGCGCTTCAGCACGTCGATGAATTCCGCTTTGACGTTCGCCGTAAATGCCTCGCTCATCAGAACGTTCATGCAGGCGAACATGAAATCCTGCCAGACGACCAGACCGTATCGGTCGCAAAGCTCGTAGAAGTAATCGTCGGGATAAAAGCCGCCGCCCCACACGCGCAGGGTATTGTAATTGGCTTTCACGCAGGAGCGGATCAGCTTTTCCGTGCGTTCGGGCGAGCGCCACGCCAGAAAGCTGTCCTCCGGAATGTAGTCCGCGCCCATCGCGAAAAATTTCTTGCCGTTAACGGCGTGGCAGAATTCCTCGCCGTATTCGTCCGCCTCGCGGCTGACCGTCAGCGTGCGCAGACCGACCGTTTTCGTGACGGCGTGCGCCTCCTTGCCGTTTCGGAGCACGCGGAAGGTCATTTGATAGAGCGGCTGATCGCCGAGGCCGTTCGGCCACCAGAGCTTCGGGTTTTCTACGGGGATCTCCGTTTTTCCGTCGGCGGCAAGCGTATATTCGCGCGCGTTGCCGTCGGGATCGGTGAGCGTGAGGCTGACCGTATCGCTCTTATCCGCGCCGACCAGCTCGGGGGTGACGGCAAGCGTGACCTTGCCGTCCTCGTGGATCTGTCGGATCTCTGCGGTTTCCATGCGGACGTCGTACGCCTCGATGAAGGTATCGCGGTACAGCCCCATGTCGGGAAGGATGGGACCCCAATCCCAGCCGAACATACAGGAGGATTTACGGATATGGCCGATGCCGCCCAGCGTAAAGCCGACGTTGGCGGCAAAGAGAAAATGCTCCTCGTTCTTGCGCGCGATATATTCCGAGGGTGAATGGAAATGCAGTCTGAGCGTATTTTCACCGACCGTCGCTTCTTTTCCGACGTCTACGCGCCAGCTTTTGTGCATATTGTCGGCGTAAAGCACGTGAGCACCGTTGACGTATACGTCGCAAAGCGTATCCAATCCGTAAAAGACGAGATCGAGATGCTTTTTTGCAAGCGTATCCTCATCCAGCAGAAAGGTCGCCGTCATTTCGCAATCCTTCTCGGAAAGGACGGTCGCCGCCTTTTCGTTGAGCCCCTCGTAGGGATTCGCGATCTTTTGATAATCGAGCAAAACGGAATACAGCGAGCAGGGCGCTTCACAAGCGTAGGCTTCGTTTTCGTAATGCAGGGTCCATCGGGAAATCTTTTGGGTGATCAAAACAAACACTCTCCTTTACAGATGGATTGATCGGGAGCGGGCGTTGCCCGTCTGTTTTATGCGGCGGAAGCTTGGATAGGCGAGAAGCTTCCTGCGGCAATGTTGTCAGGCTTCTGAAAACATATCATCAATTTAAAATTTGCAGAGCAAATTTTTTCCTATATTCCGCGAACAGCGGAATGTATCACGCGCGCACAGCGCGAATATCACTTTGACGAAGTCAAAATATCACGTTTCGCCGCAGGCGAAATCTATCACTGCAACGTCGTCAACCTGAAGTTGACGACGTTGGCTTCGGGCATTGCCCGCTTATTTTATTTTCAGGGTCAGAATTTCAAAGCCGCGGATATCGAGCTTGATCTTTCCGTCCGTAATGGGCAACTCCTTCTCCTCGTTTTCCAGCATATCGCAGAGATAGCAGGCGGTTGCGGGGAAGCCGAGCGTGAGCGTCGTTTTGCCGCGGATATTCTTGCATTCGTAGAGACGGAGAACGGTCGCATCGGAATCCTCCGCTTCCTTGACGGTCTCCACGATGACGTTCTTTTTATCCGTGTACGCGACGGAGTAGGCTTCGGGGATCGAGGAAGCCGCACCCGTCGCCTTGACTGCCGTCATCGGATTGTTGAGCATATAAGCAAGCTCGACAGTGTCGCTTTCCTTCACCGCGCCCGCGTGCGGATAGAGGGAATACGTAAAGATATGCTCACCCTGGTCTGCCTCGGGATAGGGCTCCGTGCCGGATTTCAGCAGAGAGAGCTGCATGATATTGTCGTGGATGTCGTAGCCGTACTTGCAATCGTTGAGGAGCGCCACGCCGTAGCCGCCGTCGGAAAGATCGGCGTATTTATGCGCGCAGACCTCAAATTTCGCGCGGTCCCAGCTCGTATTTTTATGAGTAGGACGTTCGACGGAGCCGAACTGTACCTCGTAGGTCGCCTTGTCGGAATGAACGTCAACGGCAAACGCCGCCTTGACCATCTGGTGATGCTGGTGCCAATCGATTCTCGTATCGAAGTCGATCTTTGCAATATCGTCGTAGAACCAGACCGTCTGTACGATCGTGGATCGCATAAACGGACGGACGATCCGAACGCCCTTTCTTACGCCGTCATCCACCACTTCCGCAGAGGAAACCGCTGTCACGGTCTTATATTGCTGTTGCAGGGAATATTCCTGCCATTCCCAGTTGTCGAACCTGTCGGGATGGTCGGCATAAACGCGGAGCTCGTTGCCGATACCGCCCTCGGCGATCACTTCTCTGTCGTTTTCTTTATCGTAAATGGAAACGATCTGATAATTTTCGTCAAATACGACGGTGAAATGCTTGGTTTCCACGGTGTTGCCGTCGATGGCGATGCTGTTTTCCGTTTTGAAGGAGGCAACGCAGGTATAGCCCTTGGGCGCGATTCCCGTGACGTAAGCGCATTTGCCGTCGATCTCCACCGTGCCGTTGCCGACGAAGTCGTTGGGATTGAATACGACGTAGCCGTTTTTCGCATCGATCTGCGCGGCGATCGCCGTCTGCGCTTCGTTTACGATCGCACTGCCCTTACCCATGAGCGCCGCGTAATCCTTATCGCTCTGCTCGTAGACCTCACCGATGGAGGAGCCGGGGATGATGTCGTGGAACTGATTGGTCAGGATCATTTCCCAGCCGTCTCTCAGCGCCTGCTTGGGGAAGGTCTTGCCGTTCAGAAGCTTTTGCATCGTGGAGAGCCATTCCGCCTTCATATACAGAAATTCGCTCTTTCTGTTGTTTCTCTTGTTTTTCGCAATAGAGGTATACGTGCCTCTGTGATATTCCAGATAGAGCTCGCCGCTCCATTTCGGCAGGAGCGCGTTGCCCTCGATCTTACGGCTGAGATCCGTCAGAAATTCGTCCGCGAAGGTCAGCTTGGCGTTCGGGATTCCGGGAATACCCTTTGCCAGACGGGAGGCGTTTTCCAGATGTCCGACCGTAGGGCCGCCGCCGCCGTCGCCGTAGCCGTAGGAGATCATGACCTCGTCGCTGAGGTTCTTCTGCTGATAGCGATGCCACGTGCCCGCCAGCATGGGAGCCGTCAGAAAGGCGTTATAGGTTGCGTGGCGTTCGGGCTCCTGTCCCGCCTTCTTGTTTTGCGCGGTCAGGAAGTAGGTATTGATCTTCGTGCCGTCCAGACCTTCCCAGAGGAAGGTGTCGTAGGGCATGGTGTTTACGTCGTTCCAGCTGATCTTGGAGGTCACGAACCAATCCACGCCGCTTTTGCGGAGGATCTGGGGGAGCGCCGCGGAATAACCGAAGACGTCGGGAAGCCAGAGAATGTGATTGTCCTTGCCGAATTCCTCACGGAAGAAGCGTTTGCCGTAGATGATCTGACGGACGAGGGATTCGCCTGCGGTCAGATTGCAGTCTGCTTCGACCCACATCGCGCCCTCGCATTCCCATCTGCCCTCGGCAACGCGCTTTTTGATCTCCTCGTAAAGCTCGGGGGCTTCTTCCTTCATAAATTTGTAAAGAAGGGGTTGAGAGGATGTGAATTTATAATCCGGGTAGCGCTTCATGAGCGCAAGCACCGTCGCGAAGGAGCGCTGCACCTTTTCTCTGGTCTGGCGGATGGACCACAGCCACGCGCAGTCGATATGCGTATGACCGATACAAGCGACGGTCGCATCCTGCTTTTTGCAGTATTTGCCGTAGAATTCCGTATCCATATAGATCTTCGCTTCCGCGACGGAGCGGAAATAATCCTCGGAGCCGACCTCAAAAAGATCCAGCTTGGAAACCGCGGCATCCAGATAGCGCAGGATTTCCGCGTATTCCTGAGAATGGACGTCCAGCGTTTCCAGCGCCTCCAGAGGAGATGCCAGATCGTAGTAAAGCGCATAAGCAAGCTCGTTGACGTTGCGGTACGATACGAAGAACTTGGAGCGGGGCGTTGCGGGGCCCGTGTAAGCGTAAATATAGACGTCGCAGAAGGTCTCGCCGTTCAGACGGTGCGCGGTGTGCTGGGTATCCATGCCCTGACGGAATTCGCCGTTGATATAGAGATTGAACTGCGGCGTGCTTCCGACCGAGCGCTTGAATTCGGATTCCACGACGAGCTCGACGGGACGGTCACGCATATCCTCGGGGATCTCCAGCGTGAAGTGGAACCATGCGTGGGAATCCTTACCGGTTCCGAAGGATTCTCCGAGGGTGAAGGGGCGGAAGTCCTCGAGCGGGGGAGGGGTGTGTCCGACCTTGTAATCGCACGGACAGAAGGTGACGTTTTCCGGCTTTCGCTCGTTGCAGAATACGGTCTTTTTGATGACGTCCAGATATTTCCGGACCTTTCTGAGTTGCGTGTTCATCATGATCTGTGATACCTTTCTTTGATATATTCAAATTTAAAATTTTTTGCGTTGCTCGTTGATCTTGCTTTTTTTGCTCATTATAGCACGGTTTTTCGGCTTTTTCAAGAAAAAGCAACGGAACATTTCCTCCGTTTTTCCGATTTTTTCCCGTGAAAAGACGTTGGCGAAAAATTATGTATTCGATTTTGTTTTTCCGCTCCAAGCCTATTGCTTTTCATGAAAGAATTTGATATAATATATAAGAATGAACCTATTTTTGAAAGGAATTTTTGCAAATGGAAACTTTATACTTTGTTTTTGCCTGCTTCATGCTGCTTGCCACCGTTGACCGTGTGATCGGCAACCGCTTCGGTGTCGGCAAGGAGATGGAAAAAGGCGTTATGCTTCTCGGTACCATGACGCTTTCCATGGTGGGAATGATCGTGCTTGCGCCCGTGATCGCGGGATGGATCATGCCCGTGCTCGATCCGCTCCGGAAATACCTGCATTTGGAACCTTCCGTCATTATGGGTTCTTTGCTGGCAAACGATATGGGCGGCGCGCCGCTCGCCGTACAGGTTGCTGGAAGTGAGATCGCAGGCTATTTCAACGGTCTGGTCGTCTCCTCCATGCTCGGCGCGACGGTCTCCTTCACGATTCCGCTTGCGCTTGGTGTGATCGACAAGGAGCACCACAAGGACGTTGCGCTCGGTATGCTCTGCGGCATCATCACGATCCCCGTCGGCTGTCTCGTCTCCGGTATCATTCTGAAGATGAGCTTTGCGGATCTCGCGACGAATCTGATCCCCCTCATTATTTTCTCCGGCATCATCGCCACGGGTCTTGCGCTTGCGCCCAACGGATGCGTCAAGGTCTTTACGGTTTTCGGTAAGGGCGTGCAGATCCTCGTCGCCATCGGTCTTGCGCTCGGTCTGTTCTCCAAGCTCACGGGAATCACGATTCTCCCCGGCATGGCTTCCTTCGACGACGAAGGTATGCGTACCGTCGTCAACGCCTGCGCCGTCATGACGGGCGCGTTCCCCCTCATCTACATTCTCTCCAAGATCCTGAAAAAGCCCCTGATCCTCCTCGGTAAGCTGATCGGCATCAACGACATCGCCGCGATGGGGCTGATCTCCTGCCTCGCCACCAACGTGACCACGATCAGCATGGTGGAAAAGATGGACAAGAAGGGCATCGTTCTCAATATGGCGTTCGCCGTTTCCGGCGCATTCGTTTTTGCGGGACATCTCGCGTTCACCGTTTCCTTCAATGCGGATTACCTCGTCCCCGTCATCGTCGGCAAGCTGACCGCAGGCATCTGCGCCGTCATCCTCGCCAACTTCGTTTTCAACCGTATGCACAAAAGCGAAAAGAAAAATGCCGCTGAAAGAGAAGCCGCTCCGTCGGAAGCGTAACACCGCGGATGCGCGTTCCTTATCGTTAAACAATATTGTGAAATCAAAAAACTCCTTTTCCGTATGGAAAAGGAGTTTTTTTCAGTGTGTCGATAAAGTCAGTTTGAAAATTTGGCTTTCGTCACTTTTAACAAAAGATAAGATTCCGAAAAGCCTTCCTCCGGGAGGAAGGTGCCGAGTTTACGAGGCAGAAGGAGCCCGCGTGCAAACAAGACTTTTAAAAAAGTTCTGTTTGCGTACAATTTTACATTTGCAAACAGACAAATTCAATCCCAAATTCTCGAATCGCGCACTCTCCCTCAGTCTTTTGCTTCGCAAAATCCAGCTCCTACATTATGCTTCGCATAATGTGCAGAGGGAGCCTTTCTGTTTTTGTGCAACTTTTTATTTTTGAGTATTCTACATAGCTTTTTCGACAGTCTGCAAAAAACTCCTTTTCCGCATGGAAAAGGAGTTTTTTTTAAAAGCCTTTATCTTCTGTTGTTCGGGTCGTGAGGATCGTCGTAGCCGTAACCGCGTCTTTCCTCGGAGGGCTCTGCGTTTCTTGCGGCTTCCGCTTCGCGGCGGCGGGCGTCTTCCTCGTCGCGCTTGCGCGCTGCTTCCTCAGCCGCTTCACGGAGCTTGTTTTCTTCCTCGGAGCGGCGGCGTTTTGCAGCGCCGATTTCCGCGATCTCCTCAATGGTGGGATTTTCTCTTTCCATGGAAGCCTGGAACTGCTCGTCGTCCATAACCTCGTATTCCACAAGGAAGTCCGTGATAAACTCGAGTTTGTCGCGGTGATCGGAGAGAACCTTCATGGCGACTGCGTAAGCATCGTCGATGATCTTTTTGATCTCGCTGTCGATCAGAGCGGCGGTCTGCTCGGAGTAAGCCTGAGAGGAATTGAAATCTCTGCCGAGGAATACCTCGTCGTCACCGTGGGGATTGCCGAGGTGAACGGTACCGAGCACGTCGCTCATACCGTAGACGGTGACCATCTTTTTCGCAACTGCCGTCGCGCGCTTGATGTCACCGGAAGCGCCGCCCGAAATATCGTCGCAAACGAGCGCCTCTGCCGCGCGTCCCGCGAGACACATGGCGATTTCTTCCTTCATCGCGTTCTTGTAGTCGCTGAACTTATCCTCGACGGGAGGGTTGAGCGTATAGCCGAGCGCCTTACCGCTGGGAATGATGGAGATCTGACGGACGGGGTCCTGCGTGGGCATGAAGTATGCCAGCATAGCGTGACCTGCCTCGTGGTACGCGGTCTTGCGCTTTTCCTCGGGCTTGATCTTATAATTGCGCTTCTGCGTACCGACGGCGATCTTGATGAGGGATTCCTCAATGTCGATCATACCGATCAGGGATTTGCCCTTACGCGCCGCAAGCAGAGCGGCTTCGTTGAGCAGGTTTGCGAGGTCCGCGCCGGCAAAGCCGACGGTGGTCTGCGCGATCTTTTTGAAATCCACGTCGCTTTCAAAGGGCTTGCCCTTGGAATGGACGTTGAGAATTTCCTCTCTGCCCTTGATGTCGGGATAGCCGACCGTGACCTGGCGGTCGAAACGACCCGGACGGAGCAGAGCAGGGTCGAGAATGTCGGGGCGGTTGGTTGCCGCGATGACGATAACGCCGTCGTGACCGCCGAAGCCGTCCATTTCGACGAGAAGCTGGTTGAGCGTTTGCTCCTTCTCGTCATGGCCGCCGCCCAGACCCGTTCCGCGTCGTCTGCCGACGGCATCGATTTCGTCGATAAAGATAATGCTTGCGGGCGCCTTCTTTGCCGTTTCAAAAAGGTCACGGACACGGGAAGCACCGACACCGACGTACATTTCCACGAAGTCAGAGCCCGAGATCGAGAAGAAGGGAACGTCCGCTTCACCCGCCACCGCCCTGGCAAGCAAAGTCTTACCCGTTCCGGGAGGGCCTACGAGAAGCACGCCGTGGGGGATCTTCGCGCCGAGACGGCTGAACTTCTTGGGATCGCGGAGATATTCCACGAGCTCGCGGAGCTCTTCCTTTTCCTCGTCACAGCCCGCAACGTCGCTGAAGAATTTGCGGTCCTTTTCCTTCATGTGCATCTTTGCGCGGGATTTGCCGAACGCATTCATGCGGCGTTCGCTGTCGCCCGCTTTGTTCATCATATAGATATAGAATACGATCAGGATCACCGCCATGATGATACCGGGCAGGAACGCCACGATCCACGGCGTCTGCTTCAGCGCCTCGATATTCCATTCCTCGATCTGAAGCGTACGCTCCTCCTTGGGAAGCGCGAGCTGCGCCTTCACGTAGTCGTCCACGTCGTGCATGAAAAGCTCAATGCTGCGGAGCTCGTGCGTATAAACGATCGCCGTGCCCGCCTGCGTGGTATCCGTCGATTTGATCGTCAGGATATTGCTTCCGTTGATCGTAAATTCGACAACCTTGTTGTCCTTGAATAATTGCACCGCTTCACCGTAGGTGATCTCCTCCTGCTTCGCCTTGTTATTCAGAAAGGCAAAGCACACCGCCATCAGAATGGCAAAGATCACGAGGTAAATGATGATTGTCTTCATATTTCCTTTCATGTCTTTCTGTTTCCTCCAAAGGTAAATTTTATGGTAAAATCCACTTTCTGCTACAGTATATCATATTTTCCCGTAAATGTTGTAGAAAAAGTGTGAACAATTTTTAGAATTTCCGAAAATTATTGCAAAAGCTTCTTTAAATATCTGCCCGTGTACGAGCTTTCGCAAGCCGCGACCTCCTCGGGCGTACCCGTAGCCACGACCGTGCCGCCGCCGTCGCCGCCCTCGGGACCGAGGTCGATGATATGATCGGCGGTTTTGATCACGTCCAGATTGTGCTCGATGACGAGCACGGTGTTTCCGTTTTCGCAGAGGCGGTTCAGAACCGTGAGCAGCTTCGCCACATCGTCTGAATGCAGGCCCGTCGTCGGCTCGTCGAGGATATAGATCGTTCTGCCCGTCGCGCGCTTGGAAAGCTCCGTCGCCAGCTTCACGCGCTGCGCCTCGCCGCCCGAAAGCGTGGTGGACGACTGACCGATCTTGATATAGCCGAGACCGACGTCGTAGAGCGTTTGCAATTTTCTTGCCAACTTCGGCATATTTCCAAAGAAGGAAAGCCCCTCCTCGACCGTCATGTCCAATACGTCAAAAATGCTCTTGCCCTTGTACTTGACCTCCAGCGTGTCGTGATTGTAGCGCTTGCCGTGACAGGTGTCGCAGGTGATATAGACGTCGGGCAAAAAGTGCATTTCGATACAGCGTACGCCGTCGCCCTCGCACATTTCGCACCGTCCGCCCTTGACGTTAAAGGAGAACCGTCCCGCGGAATAGCCCCTCGCCTTGGCATCGGGCGTCATGGCGAAAAGCTCGCGGATGTCCGTGAACAGTCCCGTATAGGTCGCGGGATTGGATCTGGGCGTTCTGCCGATCGGGCTTTGGTCGATGGAAACGACCTTGTCCAGATGCTCCAGCCCCTCGATCCGCTCGAATTTGCCCGGGTAGGTCTGCGCGCGGTTGAGCTTTTTGGAAAGCTCGCGCAGCAGGACCGCATTGACCAAAGAAGACTTTCCCGAGCCGGAAACGCCCGTCACGCAGATGAATTTGCCGAGCGGAATCTCCACGTCGATATGTTTCAGATTGTTTTCCGCCGCGCCGACGATCCGAAGCGTTTCGCCGTTTCCGCTTCTTCGGGTCTCGGGAACGGGGATCTGCTTTCTGCCCGAAAGGTAAGCGCCAGTCAGGGACCGTTCGCAAGCCATGACCTGCGCGGGCGTGCCCGCCGCGATCACCTCGCCGCCGTGAATGCCCGCGCCGGGTCCGATATCGACGATGAAATCGGAAGCGAGCATGGTTTCCTCGTCGTGCTCCACGACGATCACGGTATTTCCCGTATCGCGCAAGCGGCAGAGCGTTTCGATCAGCTTGCTGTTGTCTCTCTGGTGCAGACCGATGCTCGGCTCGTCCAGAATATACATCACGCCGACGAGCGAGGAGCCGATCTGCGTCGCCAGACGGATTCTCTGCGCCTCACCGCCCGAAAGCGTACCCGATTTTCTCCAGAGCGTCAGATAGTCGAGTCCGACGCTTTTCAGAAAGCCGAGTCTGGCGCGGATCTCCTTGAGGATCTCCCGTGCGATCTGCTCTTCCGTACGATCGAGCTTCAGCTCATCGAAAAATTGCAACGCGCGGCTGACGTTCAGCGAGCAAAGCTCGTAAATATTCAGACCGCCCACCGTGACCGAAAGGATCTCGCGGGAAAGCCGCTTGCCCTTGCAGGCGGGACACGGGATAAAGTCCATCAGCTCATTATAGTATTCCCCGCCCGACTGCGTCATACGCGTTTCGATGATATTTAAAATGCCGTTCCACGCGGAATACGTTTCTCTGCCTTCGCCGCCGAAGTAACGGACGGCTCGGTATTTTTTCGCGCCCGTACCGCGGAGCAGGACCTGAAGCGCCTCGTCCGAGTATTCCTCGATCGGCGTATCGAGATCAAAGCCGTAATCCTTGCCGACCGCCTCGATCAGCGGACCGTTCCAGGATTCCTCGCCCATGGATTTGAAGCCGTTGACGGCGATCGCGCCGCCGCGAAGCGAGAGCGAACGGTCGGGAATCACCTTATATTCGGAAATGACCTGCATTTCACCCATGCCCGCGCATTTGTCGCAGGCGCCGAAGGGGCTGTTGAAGGAGAACATTCTCGGCGAAAGCTCCGTCATGCCGACGCCGTGCTCCTCACAGGCGTAATTCTGGGAGAATCGCATTTCCTCGCCCGAATCCACGAGGGAAACGATGGCAATACCGCCTCCGAGAGAAAGCGTCGTTTCCAGCGAGTCGGAAAGACGGCGGCGGATATCGCTCTTCATCACGAGGCGGTCGACGACCACCTCGATGGAATGCTTTTTATTTTTATCCAGCGCGGGGATCTCGTCCAGCGGATAGAGATATCCATCTACGCGGACGCGCACGTAACCGTTCTTACGCGCATCGTCGAACACCTTTTCGTGCATACCCTTTTTACCGGATACCACGGGAGCAAGAAGCATGAATTTCGTTCGCTCCGGCAGTTCGAAAATTTTATCTATAATGGTATCCGTCGACATCCTGCGGATCTCTTTTCCGCAGACGGGACAGTGCGGGATACCGATGCGCGCGTAGAGCAGACGGAGATAGTCGTAGATCTCCGTGACCGTGCCGACCGTGGAGCGCGGATTTTTGGAGGTGGTTTTCTGGTCGATGGAGATCGCGGGGGAAAGACCGTCGATGAAATCCACGTCTGGCTTATCCAGCTGTCCCAGAAACTGTCTCGCGTAAGAGGACAGCGACTCCACGAAGCGGCGGTGTCCCTCTGCGTACAGGGTGTCAAAGGCAAGCGAGGATTTACCCGAGCCGGAAAGACCCGTGAAAACGATCAGCTTGTCACGCGGGATTTCCACGTCCACATTTTTCAGATTGTGGACCCTTGCGCCCTTGATACGAATATATTTTGCAGACATATCTTCTTTTTCCTTTGTTAACATCCTTTCTTTTGATTTTTTGTTGTGATTCGTTTATCATACAAGAATTTACCGGTTCATTTTTAAAACCCGAAATCTCTGACGTTTATTTCTTCAACTTGGCGATCATATCGCGCAGATGGGCGGCGCGTTCGAATTCCAGCGCGGCGGCGGCTTCCTTCATTTCCTTCGTAAGCTGAAGGATCATCTCTTCTTTTTCTGCCTTCGTCATCTTCTTTTTCTTCTTGTCCGACTTCGCCGACTCGTCACGGGACGTGATTTCGATGATGGCGCGGACTTCCTTTTTGACCGTTTGCGGTACGATGCCGTGCTTCTCATTGTACGCCGTCTGGATCTTGCGGCGTCGTTCGGTCTCACCCATCGCGTAAGCCATGGATTCCGTTACGCTGTCTGCATACATGATGACGGTGCCTTCGGCATTTCTCGCGGCACGTCCGATGGTCTGCACGAGCGAGGTCTTGGAGCGCAAAAAGCCTTCTTTATCTGCATCGAGGATCGCCACGAGCGAAACCTCGGGAATGTCAAGTCCCTCGCGGAGCAGGTTGATGCCGATCAACACGTCGAAAACGCCCAGTCTCAGATCGCGGATCAGCTCCTGCCGTTCCATCGTTTCCACGTTGTGGTGGATATAGCGGACCTTGATCAGATTCATTTCCAGATATTCGCAGATATCCTCCGCCATTTTTTTCGTCAGCGTGGTGACGAGCACCCTTTCGTTCCGTCCGGCACGTGCGCGGATCTCGCCCATCAGGTCGTCGATCTGACCCTTGACGGGGCGGATCTCCACCCGGGGATCGACGAGTCCCGTCGGGCGGATGATCTGCTCGACGAGCTGGGTCGAATGCTCTCTCTCGTATTTTTCGGGGGTGGCGCTGACGAAGATCGTCTGGTTCAGCTTGGATTCGAATTCGTGGAAAAAGAGAGGACGGTTATCGTAAGCCGACGGCAGACGGAAGCCGTATTCCACGAGATTTTTCTTTCGCGCGGAATCGCCGCCGCTCATACCCTTGACCTGCGGGAGCGTGACGTGGGACTCGTCCACGAAGAGCAGAAAATCCTCGGGGAAATAGTCGAGCAGGGTATACGGCGTGGAGCCGGGCGCTCTGCCGGAAAGCACGCGGGAATAGTTTTCCACGCCCGAGCAAAAGCCGACCTCGCGGAGCATCTCCATATCGTATTTTGTGCGTTCGGCGATTCTCTGCGCCTCGATCAGCTTACCCTCGGCTTGGAATTCCGCCACGCGGTCAAGCATTTCGCATTCGATCTCGCGGATGGCGGCTTCCTTCTTTTCGTCCGAGGTCGCATAGTGAGAGGCGGGATAGATCGCGGCGTAGCTCAGCGAGCCGATCACCTCGCCCGTCACGACGTTGATCTCGCAGATGCGGTCGATCTCGTCGCCGAAAAATTCCACGCGGATTGCGTTTTTGCCCGAAGCGGGCATGATGTCAAAGACGTCGCCGCGGATCCGGAATTTATCGCGCTCCAGAGCGACGTCGTTTCTCGTATACTGGATGGCGATCAGACGGCGCGCCAGCTCGTCCATCGACATCTCCATGCCCGGACGGAGCGCGAGCACCAGCTTTTGGTACTCTGCGGGATCGCCGAGCGAGTAAATGCAGGATACGCTGGATACGATGATGACGTCGCGCCGCTCAAAGAGCGCGGAGGTCGCGCTGTGGCGGAGACGGTCGATCTCGTCGTTGACCGCGGAATCCTTCTCTATATAAAGATCCTTACCCGGAATATAGGCTTCCGGCTGATAGTAATCGTAATAAGATACGAAATATTCTACGGCATTCTCGGGAAAAAATTCACGGAATTCCGAGCAAAGCTGCGCCGCCAGCGTTTTATTGTGCGCCAGCACGAGCGTCGGACGGTTGCACCTCGCAATGATATTTGCCATCGTGAAGGTTTTGCCCGAGCCCGTGACACCCACGAGCGCCTGCGCGCGGTCGCCGCGTAAAACGCCCTGTGTCAAAGCCTCGATGGCTTCGGGCTGATCTCCCGTCGGCTCATAGGGCGCGACCAGATGAAATTGATTTTTCGTCATACAAAACCTCCGTTCTCATCTTTATTATTTACAGATATTCAGTTTATTGTATCATGAAATAAAATTTTTTTCAATAGATTATATGCAAAAGATGTTTTTTAAAGAAAATTTTTTCAAAGTGACGCCCCGCTCCCGAAGCGTTCAAAAAAGATCGGGCTGCCGCTTGTCCGTTTTTCGCGCGGGTCTTGCGTTTTAGCCGAAAATATGATATAATTTTCTCATCCAATTCAGAAAGTAGGGCTGTTTTATGTTCCAAATCAAAAACTTTACAGACAACGACGATATCAAAACGCTTGCCACGCTCGGCGCCTTTTCCGTTCTGGAATACCAAAGGGACCTGAGCGTCTCTCCCGCCGAAGCGATGACGGCGTATTACTGCAACGAAATGAACGTGAGAAAACGTCAGGTCGTTTGCGATCTTTCCAAAGCCTCCGTGACCGTACAGGCGGGCGCCATGCAATGGACGGTCGGCAACGTGAAGGCGACCACGGGGCTCAAGGGCATTGGTGACTTTTTGGGCAAAGCCTTCCGCGGCTCCGTCACGGGCGAATCCGCAATCAAGCCCGAATATACGGGCAACGGTATGCTCGTTCTGGAGCCCACGTACAAGCATATCCTTTTGTTGGATCTTGCGGATTGGAACGGCTCGATCGTGCTGGACGACGGACTGTTTCTCGCTTGCGAATCGACCTTGAAGCATAAAACCGTGGCGCGCTCCAATTTCTCCTCCGCCGTCGCGGGCAACGAAGGACTTTTCAATCTCGGCATCAGCGGAAAAGGCGTTCTGTGTCTGGAATCCGCCTGCCCGAAGGAGGAGCTGATCGAGATCACGCTGGACAACGACGTTCTGAAGATCGACGGCAATATGGCGATCGCCTGGAGCGGCAGCCTGGATTTCACGGTGGAACGCTCGGGAAAAACGCTGATCGGCTCGGCAGCGTCGGGCGAAGGCCTCGTCAACGTCTACCGCGGTACGGGAAAGGTGCTTCTGGCGCCCGTCGCCAACGGCTTCATCGGATAAAGGCGCGGCGATCCAAGAATCTGAAATCAAATCAGAGCTCCCGCAAAAATTTCTGCGGGAGCTCGTTTTTTTTCCGCCCCTCTTGACAAGATCCGATTTTTGTGTTATCATATGAACAGATATTCATATGATAAATGGAAAGGAAGATGATATGGAGACAAAAAAAGCAATCGAAAAATGCGAATTTCTGTGCGTACACGAGGACGTTGTGCGCGAGGTCCTGCAAACGATGCCGCAGGAGGAAATTCTCTACGACCTCGCTGAATTTTTCAAGGTGTTCGGCGACTCCACGAGAATCCGCATCCTGTACGCGCTCCGCGAAACCGAGCTTTGCGTTTGCGACATCGCCGGACTTCTGGGTCTGACACAGACCGCCGTTTCCCATCAGCTTCGCGTGCTGAAAAGCTCCAAGCTGGTCAAGGCGCGCCGAAGCGGAAAGACCGTATTCTATTCCCTCGACGACGACCATATCCACAGCATTCTGGATATGGGTATTCACCACCTCAGGGAGTAAGCCCAAAACGATCATCATTTGGAAAGGAATTTTAGTTATGAAAAAAATTTACAAGCTGGAAAATCTCGATTGCGCCGTTTGCGCGGAAAAAATGAAGAACGCCATCGCCAAGATCGACGGCGTGGAGTCCGTTGACGTCAGCTTCCTTTTGCAGAAGCTCACGATCTGCGCGCCCGAGGAAAAGATGGATGAGATCATGAAAAAAGCAGCCAAAGCCATCCGTAAGGTCGAGCCCGACTGCAAAATCATCTTCTGACAGCGTTACGATCCATGACACGTTCACAAAAAATAAAGCTGGTCCGCATTCTGGTCGGCGCCGCGCTCCTGATCGCCGCCTGCCTGATCCTGGCGGAGGGTTGGCTGAAAATCGGTCTTTTTCTGATCCCGTATCTGATCCTCGGCTACGACACGCTTTGGAAGGCGCTGCGCGGCTGTCTGCGCGGACAGATCTTTGACGAGGATTTTCTGATGGCGGCGGCGAGCGCGGGCGCATTTATCATCGGCGAATATCCCGAGGCGGTTGCCGTTATGCTCTTCAATCAGATCGGCGTGCTCTTCGAGCAGTACGCGGTCGGTAAATCCAGAAAGTCCATCGCCGCGCTCATGGACATCCGTCCCGATTACGCCAATCTGGAAAAGGACGGCGTTCTCACGGAGGTTTTCCCCGATGAAGTTGCCGTCGGCGATATCATCGTCGTGAAGCCGGGCGAAAAAATTCCGCTGGACGGCATCGTGGAGGAGGGCGAAACCTCCGTGGATACCGCCGCACTGACGGGCGAATCCGTTCCGAGAACGCGCCGCGCGGGAGAAGAGGTCATCAGCGGCTCGGTCAATCTGACGGGACTCATCCGCGTGCGCGTGACGAAGATCTTCGAGGAATCGACCGTCTCCCGTATTCTGGAGCTTGTGGAGAACGCAAGCGCGAAAAAAGCAAAGGCGGAAAACTTCATCTCCCGATTCTCCCGCTTTTATACCCCCTCCGTCGTCGCGGCGGCGGTCCTGCTCGCCGTGATCCCCTCGCTGTTTGACGGCAATTGGTCCGACTGGATCTACCGCGCACTGACCTTTCTCGTCATCTCCTGCCCCTGCGCGCTCGTGATTTCGGTCCCGCTCTCCTTTTTCGGCGGCATCGGAGGCGCGTCCAAATGCGGCATTCTGATCAAGGGCGGCAACTATATGGAAGCGCTCTCCCGCTGTGAGACCGTTGTTTTCGATAAAACGGGCACGCTCACGAAGGGAACCTTCTCCGTTACCCGCGTCCATGCAGAACCGCACACGGACGAAAAAACCGTGCTTTCCCTCGCCGCGCTTGCGGAGCGGAGCTCCAACCATCCCATCGCCAGATCCATTTGCGCCCATTCTGCGGATCATGCGCACGAGGCGTTGCTCGACGTTACGGAAATTTCGGGCAAGGGAATCCTGGCGCATACGCAAAGCGGGGAAGTACTGCTGGTCGGCGGCGCAAAGCTGATGCGCGGTGAGAATATTGCGTTTGAACCGCTCGACGAGATCGGAACCGTCGTTTACGTTGCCCTGAACGGCATCTATCTCGGCGCGATCGTGATCTCCGACCAAATCAAGGAGACCGCCGCGCAAGCCGTCCGCGATCTGCGTGAAACGGGAATCCGCAAGATCGTCATGCTCACGGGCGACGGCAAGAAAGTAGGGCAAAGCATCGCCGATACGCTCGGCATGGACGAGGTCTATACCGATCTTCTGCCCGCAGACAAGGTTTCTCATACGGAAACCCTTTTGCAGGCTAAAAATCCGGGAAAAACGCTCGCCTTCGTCGGTGACGGCGTCAACGATGCGCCCGTGCTGTCCCGCGCGGATATCGGAATCTCCATGGGCGCGATCGGTTCGGATGCCGCGATCGAGGCGTCCGACGTCGTTCTGATGGACGACGATCCGAAAAAGATCGCCATCGCCATCCGCATCTCCAAGCGGACGCTCCGCATCGCTTATCAGAACATCGTTTTCGCGCTCGGTGTCAAGGGCATCGTCCTGCTCCTCGGCGCGCTCGGTCTCGTCGGTATGTGGGTTGCGGTCTTTGCGGACGTCGGCGTTTCCGTCATCGCTATTCTCAACGCCATGCGCGTTCTCGACGTCAAAAAGTGGGCAACGTCCACGCGAAGCTGATCGCCTGTCTGAATCTGATTCGTATCGGAATCATACGAAACGGCGAGGGCGATTTTGATTTGTTTCCTAATAGAATGAAAAAAGACTTGTATATTCGGACTTTGATCCGTTCATACA
Organism: Clostridia bacterium; assembly: GCA_017412045.1. Classification (GTDB taxonomy): domain Bacteria; phylum Bacillota; class Clostridia; order Oscillospirales; family CAG-272; genus QALR01. The sequence goes on along the minus strand of JAFQOX010000142.1, from coordinate 11,805 downwards.
AGTCTTTCTTTTGTTGCATAGGAAATTGCGCAAATTCGACCTCGCCGTTTTATATTGTTTGAATACAGGTTGAACTGAGGTAGGCAAGCAACTTCCGGCGGGCGTTGCCCGCTTTTCATTCTCTTGAAGCATCCGGATTTTCGGGGATATGCAGAACACCCTCGTGCTTGCCGCCGTCAAAACGGAAGAAACGCCCTTCTGCGTATTCTTCCCACTGACCGTCCAGAACGAGTGACGGCTGATCCGAAAGGGAAACGGCAATCCGATAAAACGTATCTTTTTTATTGACGGTGATCGAAAAGGAATCGAACGCTTCGGAAAGGCGCGGCTTCAGAAAAAATCCGTCTCCCTGCTCCGTATAACCGCAAAGAACCTCGAGCGCAACCTTTCGGTACCATGCCGCCGAGCCCGTATAGAAGCTCCAGCCGCCTCTGCCGACGTGCTGCGGATTCGTGTAGACGTCCCCCGCAAATACGTACGGCTCAATGCGGTACGCGCGCGCAATATCGGGATTCCGATACCGCACGGCGGGATTGATCGCAAGCAGAACCTCCGCCCCGGCTGTGGCGTCTCCGCACAGAAAAAAGCCGAGTGCCGCCCATACCGCCGCGTGCGTATACTGTCCGCCGTTCTCACGGATGCCGGGCACGTAGCCCTTGATATATCCGGGCGATTGTCCGTCGCGGTCGAAGGGAGGCGTCAGCAGTCTGACGAGAAGATGCTTCCGATCGAAAAGCAGACGGTCCACGGCGCGCATGGCGATTCCGGCGCGTTCTTGGGCAAATCCGCATTCGTTCGCGACGATGGCGGCGAACGCCTGAGGCAGAAGATCGATCCTGCAATCCTTCCGTTCCCGACCGCCGAGCACCGAGCCGTCGTCGTAATATCCTCTCCGATACCACGCGCCGTCGAAGCCGTGTTGCTCGATCGCCTCATATAAATGCAGTACCTCGTTTTCCATCTCTCCGATCGCGGATGCCTCGTCCGCGCCTTCGCAAAGCGGGATCATTCTGCGCAAAACCAGAATTCTGAAAAAGGCAAGCCATACGCTTTCTCCTTTTCCGCGGATACCGACGAGGCTCATGCCGTCGTTCCAATCGCACGTGCCGATCAGGGGCAGTCCGTGCGCACCGTATTTCCTGCCGTACGCCACCGCGCGAAGCAAATGCGAGATCAGCGGCTCCCGCAGACGGCTTTTTTCCGCCCGTTCATACCGCTCGTGCTCCTGCGCGCCGAGCGGGGGCGAGGAGAGATAGGGCGCGGGTATTTGCAGAAGCGCCCGATCTCCCGTCTGCTTCACGTATTCCGCCGTCACGAAGGGAAGCCAGAGAAAATCGTCGGAGCAACGCGTGCGGATTCCCGTTCGTTCCGTCGTATGCCACCAATGCTGGACGTCACCCTCCTCGTATTGGTGCGCCGCGGCGCGCAGGATCAGGACCTTCGCCGTTTCGGGCTCCACAGCGATCAGCGCGAGCGCATCCTGCAATTGATCGCGGAAGCCGTACGCGCCGCTGACCTGATAAAAGCCGCTTCGCGCGTAAATGCGGGAGGAAAACGTCTGATACAGCGACCAGCGGTTGACGGTCTCGTCCAGCAGAGGCTCGCGGCTTCGGATCGACACCGCAGAAAAACGCTTTTTCCAGAGATGCTCGGAAATCTGACCGTCCTCACGGCATAAGGTGTTCAAGAAACGGTACTGTTTTTCGGAAAAGAAAGCGCCGAGATAAAACGTCACGCGCTGTGCACCGATGAGATTTCTTCTGACACACACCGCCGCCAGATCGTCCCGACCGCCGAACGCCGCGCCGTCCGTACGGAAGGCAACCTCGTCCGTATACACGGCGTCGGCGCAGGGAGAAAACACAAACGCGCGCAAACGCGGATTCCCTCCGTCCGAAAGCGATTGCATACGAACGCCCTTTTCCTCCTTCCGATACCGATAAAACCGATGCGCCGAGGGCGCGGCGCCCAGACAGGGAGAAACGGTATAGGCAAGCGTGACGGGAAGCGCATCGCTTCTGTGCTCCAGGGAGACCGTGATCCGCTTGAGATCGTGCAGGCCGACCGTCTCCACGCGCACCGTATACGAAAGCCCCTCGAGCGCGCCGACGTAGCAAGCATAGCCGAAGCCAAAATCCGCCCACGCCGCCGAGGCGCAAAGATCGTAATCGCAAAAAACGCCGTGATCCAAGGGATCGTACCGTCTCAGGATCAGTCTTTCCCCCGTATCCTCGCGGAAGCCGTCCGCCGTATGCGGGGTCAATTTCTGCATTCCCGCATTGCGCGCGAAGGTAAAGCCGAGCGAATTTTCCGTCAGGACCGTGCCGAAATTCCGCGAGGCAAGAATATGGGCGAACGGCGCTTTTCCGTGCGGCTTTCCGACCAGGAAGCCGTTTTCGTGAAAGCAACCGCTCTCCGTTTTCCAAACCGTCTTTCTTTTCGGCGCTTCCGCGGGTAAAACCGTCTTTCGCGGTGATTGCTTCAGACGCGCTTCGGTTTTCTCGGCAATCGGCGGCTCACCGTTGCCGCAGATTACCTCCGAAAGCGGTGCGGCAAGCGAAAAATACGCGCAGGCTGCCAGCGAAAACGACCGCCTTTCCTCCTCGGACATCCCGTTTCGATCCAGCGGATAAATACCGCACCGCCACGAAATGAAGTTTTCACAGCCCGCGCGTCGGATCAGACGCAGGATCTTTTCTCTTTCCGTCTGCGCGTAGGCGTTGCTTTCGCCGAAAAGAATGACGAAATCATACCGCGCGCCCCGTATGCAAAGGTATTTGAACAGCGCGATCATCGTGGAAAGCCGCCGCATTTCCTCGTCCGCGCACGACTTTGCCTCCGCCAGAACGATCGGATTGTCCCCCGAAACGGAATATTTCCACAAATCACCCCGTCGGAGCATCGTTCCCTCCGATACGTTCTCGCTCTGCACGCCAAAGACCATCCTGCCGATCAGATATTGCTCAAACGCCGCCGCAGGTGCGCTGAGTCCCGCCGAGGTGTATTGCAGATGGAGCAATGCTCCCGTTTTTCGCGCGCGTTGCCTGCGTTCCCCCTTGGTGCGGCATTTTTGCATTTGATAAAGCAGATCGTCCGCCTCTCTCGACGCGCCCATATAAAAGGAGATCTGCTTTCCCGATCCGACGGAAGCGCTCCGCACGGCGCAGGCGGGCAGGATCAAAGCGCCCTCCGAGTCGGAGAACGCCCTTTCCTTTTCCGCCAGCCGCGCGTAATCCCTCTCGTCCGGCAACAAGGGCAGACAAACGTCGCGCATACATTCAAAGGAGAAACGCTCGCCCGGCACTGCCGTCACACCGAAGCAGGGCGTTTCCTTCCGATCGTCCCGAGAGCGGCGCTTGAAAAGCAGAACGCCCTCGTCCGCGAGATATTCGCTCTCCAGAAAAAGATCGCTGAAGCTTTTATGCGAGCGATACGCTTGCTTTTCCGTCAGAACGGGCTCAAAATACAGGAGCGCGAAGATCTCTCTGCCCCGTCCCGAGACCCTGCACGAAAATTCGGAAAACTCCGCGTCGGGAAAGACCGAAATCCGCAGTCGGATCTCCGTCACGGCGCCGTCCTTCTCCGCGTGGAAACGGGAGTGGTATTCCACGATATCCGCCTCCGGCAGAAATTCAAATTCCGCGCGATAGCCCGCGGGCACCTCTCCCAAGGGCACGGTCGGAAAGACCGTACCGTCCACGTTCACGTACACACGCAAGCCCGCGCCGAGGGAAAAGCGGTCAAAATCCGAAAGAAAGATTGCCTCCGCGCCGTTTATGCATTCCATATGACCGCTCGAGGAGCAGAAGAGCTTCGTTTTATGATTGGAAAGCAGGACCGTTTGCACCGAAAGCAATCGGCTCGCATTACGCGGGGGCGTCAGAAGCGCTTCCTCCGCCTCCACGGTCGGACAGACGGGAATCTCCTCCCGTTTTTTCTCCAGCGGAGAAAGCGAGGTCGGCATTCGCTCCGCCGTCAATTCTCTCGCCGCCCGTATACGGGGATTGCGCAGAAAACGCTTGACGAAAATATCGTCCTTCAGCAGATTCGCGGCGCTGAGAATGCTCATGCCGATATGATGCGCCATGAAGCTTTTCAGCACGGCGTAGCCGCGCCCGACGCGGCTTCGATCGAGATCGACCGCCTCGTAAAAGCCGTATACGCCGTACGCGCCGAGCTCCTTCAGCTCCCGTAGGTTCCGCAGAAGCTCTGCGGGATCGTTTTCCAGCATGAGAAAGCTTGCGTAGGGCGCGACCGTTCTGCCCGTTTTCATGATCGGATCCAGCGCGAGCGAAGCCACGCCAAACGCGCGGTACTGATAATTCATCGCGCCGTCAAAGGCGAAATAACCGCTTTCAGAAATACCGAAAACCCGTTTGCGGCGGCCGTTGAAGGTTCCGACGACCGCGGCGCGCCGTTGCATACAGTAGGCGTACGAGAGGGCGGCATCCGTCAGTGAATGGCGCACGCGGGGCAGAAAGATCGACGGCATAAAATATTCAAACGCTGTTCCGCTCCAGGAAGCCACGCCGTAACGTCCCCGACCGCCGATCACCCGTCGGCGCGGGACGAAATAATGCTCGCGCGGCACCTGACGAAGCGCCACCGCCAGAAAGCTCGCCGTCCTCGCCTCGCTCATGAAGGTATCGTAGAAGGCCTCGCTGTATTTCCCCTCCCGAGAGGAGTACCCGACCGTAAACAAACGGCGGTTCGTATCGTAGAGCGCGGAGAAATCCGTTTCCTCGATCAAACGCGAAAGCGAAGCGATCACCGCCAGCAGAGCGGGCGATTCCCCCGCGTATTCCTTCGCGCCCTCGCAAAAGGCGATCAGCGAAGCCACGAGATTGCCGCTGTCCACCGTCGAGACGAAGCCGTCCCCCAAAACGGAAAGCGTTTGCAGATCGTACCAGTTATAGAGATGCCCGTTCCATTTGCGAAGCGCGGTCAGGGCTTCCGCCGTCTCCTGCGCGCGGAATAAAAATTCATCCCTTCCGATCCAATCGAAATCCCGCGCCGCCAGCAGGGACAGGAGATACATACCGATATTCGTCGGCGAGGTGCGCATGGCGACGGCGTAGGTCGGAGAAAATTGCACGTTATCGGGCGGCAGGCCGTGCGTTTTTTGATTGACGTAGTCCCGATAATACCGCCACGCGTCGTTGGTATAGCCGAGCAATTCCTCGCGCGCCCCTTCCTCCAGCTCCGCCGATTTTTTCCGTTCGCGGGAAGCGATCCACATCAAAAACGGGAACGCCATCCAGACGATCCCCAAAAGCTTGGAGAGCAGAGCGGGAATGGCAAAAAAGCAAAAGCCGATCGGAAAGGACGGCCAGAACCGTTTCCAATAAACGCCGACGGAGTCTCCCTTTTGCGCGTCGCCCTCAAAGGCAGTCGTCCAGTTCAGAAAATTTTTACGGCTGATCCAAAATCGGTAAAGCACGCGCACGGCGGCATCCGCGAACAGATAACCCTCGTACGCCGCGGCGGAAATGTGAAAACAAGCCGACCCGACCGCATCCAGCGCCGACGGCAGATCTCTTCTGCGGATTCCCGCAAGAATGCCCTCCCCCATGCGCCAAAAAATGGGAAGCAGAACGAAAAAGGCGCAGACGAACGCCGCGATCTCTCCGAGCGCAAAGCCCAGCGCAAGCAGAAACAGCGAAAGCAAAGGCGCACATGCGCGAAAGAAATTGTTCAGGATCTTGAAGCGGGAGAGCGGCGTCATCGGATTTTTCACGCGCTCGCCCTTTTCGTTACGGACGTATCGGCAAACGTAGGGCAGGACCTGAAGATCGCCGCGGATCCAACGATGCGCGCGCATATAGTACGAGAGCGCGTTTTTGGGCGTTCCGTCCGAAAGCACGACGTCCTCGGCGAGCGCGGCGCGCAGAAGATTGCCCTCCGCGAGATCGTGGCTGAGGATCCGCTCTCTCGGAAAAAAGCCATCGCAGGCTTGCAGAAATACGTCGATATCCAGAATGCCCTTTCCGCAGTAGATGCCTTCGTCAAACAGCTCCTGATACAGATCAAAGCCCGCCTTGGCGTAGGAATCCAGCCCCGCGCCGCCGCCCGTCAGCTCCGCGAATACGGTATCCGAGCGCAGGAGCAGGGATGGGATCATACGCGGCTGGATTACAGCGTGCCCCTTCACTACGCGACCCCTTTCGGGATCAAAAACGGGACGGTTTTCGGGATGGAGCATTCTGCCGAGCAGGTCTCCGACCGCGCCGATATACAGATTCGTATCCGCGTCCAGCGTGATCAGATACCGCGTTTGCGCCAGCGTTTCCCGTTCTCCGAAAAAGGAAAGCAGACTCGTTTTTCCGCCTCGCAAAAAACGGCAAAGCTCCAGCACGCCGCCGCGCTTGCGTTCCCAACCGATATACGCGTCCTCGCTCGCCGAGCGCCGTCTCTCACGGATGAAGAGGTAAAAGCAATCGCCGTATTTTTCCCGCAGGGCGCGGATTCTCGCCTTCGCATACGCGAAGGTGGCTTCGTCCGTGTCAGCTCTGCGTCGCTTGCTCTGCGGCAGATCGCCGAGAACGGCAAAGGCGACGTTGGGCGCGCCGTTGGTCAGATAAAAGTCCTCGATTTTATCAAAAACCGTTTTGTCCCGTTCCTCTCCGTATAAGAAGGTGGCGATCGAAACGAGAACCCTCGTCTGCGCCATCTCCGTACCCCGTTCGATCGCGGGCAGATATTTTTCCCCCACGTCCGTGAAAAAGGGCGATACCCAGATCTCGGCGAAGGAAAAAACGGGGATCGCCGCCAAAAGAATCAGGGCGAAATTCCACGGACCTGCCTCGTCCGTCCACAGGATCACGGAGAGCAGGGCGGCGGTCATCAGAAGCAGAAAGATGAAATATCGTTTTCCGCCCGTAAGCGCCCGCGGGAGAACTTCTCCGATATGCGTATTGGCTTCATTTGCCTTCGCCACGACGGCGCGCGCCGTCGGGATCGGTTCCTTGCCGATCCGCTTTGCGTAATTTGAAAGCCTGCGGTGATAAAGATGCCTCGTCGCCGCCGTGCTGTCGGCATAAACCCCCGCCGCCTCGGACAAGAAGATCTTCTCCACCTTGGAGAACGAAAAGAAAATATCCGAGAAATCCAGACGGGAAACGGCAAGAATCGTCTGCAAATATCCTTGCTCCTTCGTTTGCAGATACAACGCCGCGGATGCCGCGATCAGAAACGGCGCAAGAAGCGAAAGCTCGCCGTCCTCGTATTCCATTCCGTTCGCGTAAAGCATTTCTCGCAGATTTTTTTCGCTGAATTCGCTTTCGATGAGAAAGGCTTGCGCCAATTTGTACAGATAGGGATCGCCGTCCTCCTCCAAAGGGAGAATACGGAGTCCTTTCATCGCGCGCAGTCCGTTCCGCGCTGTCTCTGCCAGCTGCATTTCATTTTCCGCGATCAAAGGAAGCAGCGTAGCTTCCTTTTTCAATACGGCGCGGAAAGCACGGTATTCTCTTTCCTTTTTGATCAGAAACGCGCGCGCGCTCCCCTTGATCCGACGGTTTGTTTGCATGGTAAGCTCTTCCTTTCCTGCCAATTTTCTCTATGATTGACAGCAAAAATCATTTTTATTCTTTTTTGACGGTGCAAAAATGCGAAAAATATGGTATAATACGGATAACGGAGCCGTACCGTCTCCCAAACAATGCCGTCAGCTTAAGTTTGCCGACGTCGCTAAAAGAAAAGGATCGGGCGAGCGTGTCCCTTCCGGAAAGGATTTCTCATGTCGGATTTTACGAAAAAAGCGATCATCGCTTCCTTTATCAAAATATTGAAGGAAAAGCCATTTGAAAAGATCACGATCAACGAGATCACCGCCGATTGCGGCGTGTCAAGAATGACCTTCTATTACCATTTTCAGGATATCTACGATATGTTGGATTACGTCATTGAGGAAAAATTGCGCGCCTCCGTCAGTAAAGCGTTTACATATGAAACCTGGCAGAGGGATTATACCTCCGTTTTCGACACGGTGCTGGAAGAAAAATCTTTTTTTCTGAAGATATTCAACTCGATTGATTTAAGACGGCTCGAATACTACCTGTCAGCTTTTGCTCATCAATGCGTCCGCAAAATGATCCGAGAGCAAGTGCAACATCTTGGCTGGAGATTGAATGCAAAGAAAGAGGAAATGGTTTGTGATATTTATTGCTACAGTATGGTTGGCTTTCTTTTGAATTGGATATCCACCGGAATGAAGGAGGAGCCCCGCGTCTTGGTGGAAGAGTTTTGCTCCGTCATAAAAGGGACGCTTGAAATTATGCTGAAGAATTCCGTTGAAGAAAAATAGTTTTTATGCAAAAATTAGACAATGATAAGAAATTGATCATTGCCTAATTTTTGTATATATCCATGGCGATAAAAAAATGTTATAATATGGTTGTACAGAATGAAATGTATCTTCTGTGACAGAAAGGAGTATCTGTAATGAAAAGAAAATTTTTATGCCTTGCACTGGCAATGCTGACGCTGGTATCTGCCCTGGCGCTCACCTCGTGCAACAAAGCAACCCCCGAGGAAGGCACCGTAACGAGAGTGACGGTCGACATCAATCCGAGCGTGGAATTCATGGTTGACGATCAGAATACGATCGTTTCCGTCACGGCGTTGAACGACGACGGCAGCATTCTGATCATTGGTGAAACCTTCATCGGCAAAACCCCCGAGGAAGCCGTAGAGCTGATGGTATCGATTGCCGCAGAAACCGGTTATCTGGTGGAGGGCAACGCGCAGACAACGGAAAACACCGTAAAAATCTCCGTATCCGGCGATTCCAAATACGCGCAAAAGCTGATGAAAGCCGTAGAAAAGAAGGCGAACGCTACGCTCAAGGCGCTTGATATCCAGGGACACGTCGAAAAAGCGGAAGCGCTCGGAACCGAGGCGCTCCGACAGATGGCGCTCTCCACCTCGATCTACACCGAGGAAGAGCTTGCGGCCATGGACGAAAAGCAGCTTTGCAATGTCATCGCGCAGGGCCGTATTGAAACGGCGCTTCTCCTGACGGAGGATATGAGAAACGCTTATTACGCCGCAAAGGAGCACAAGATCTCGTTTGCCGAAAGCGAAGAGGTCGCAAAGGTGATCAAATCCCTCGGCGGTATCTACGCTCTGACCCACAGCACGTACAAGGCCGCGCTCGATCTTTACAGCAAGGCGATCACGGATCTTGACGAACTGCGTTACAAGCTTCTCGTTTCTCCCGAATCCGATTACCAGAAATCCCTTGTCAAGCTTCGCGAAGCCAAGGTTGAGCTTCTGAAACAGAAAAATTATACGGCAACCCTCGACGTCAACGGCGAGGAATACGTATCCGCTACCCTTACGCTTCAGATCAGTGAAGAAAATTACGACAAAGCACTCAAGGCTTACGAAGAGCTCGGCAAACGCGCCAACGAGGCAATGGAATCTCTCATCTCCGTGCTCAGACAGTCGGAAGAAAAGCTGAAGGAGCTCGAAGCAAAGATCTTCGACGATAACATCGAAGAAAAGCTGGCGGAAAAAGCCGTCGAGATGGAAGCTAACGTCAACGCGCTCAAGGACAGCTTCTTCGCTGAATTCGAGGCGGCTCACGCAGACGACATCACCGCCATCGAAAACGCCCTGCTGGAAAAGAAGGCGCAGCTGAAGGCTTCAATCGAGGAAAACGCATAACGCTTCTTTCATATCCAATAAAAATAAAAAATCCCGATTTGATCGGGATTTTTTATTTTTCGCAAGTCATAACCACCCGTTGTACGGGTGGTTATGACTTGCACTTTGCTTTCGGCGGAAACGGAATTTTGACCCATCCGCCGGAATCCTCGGGGAACGAGATTTTTCCCTTGAGATCCGAAGTATCCGTCAGCGCCGTATGCGCGCGGTCGGCAAAGACGATCTGCTCCGCATCGGCAACGGGCTCAAGGTCGAGGCCGTCCCGCATGGCGGGACCGTGAGAACCGAAAACGACGACTTCACGCACGCCGTCCGACCAATCCGTTTCCGTCGCGCTCTCGCCCAGATAGGAAAAGCCTTTTTCTCCGAATGAAGCCGAGAAACGGACGATCGGATGCGTCGAGCGTTCTATCCTTTCCGAATCGGGTAAGGTAACGACGGCGGCTCCGACCTGCAAGCGCCGTGATCCGTCCGCGGGATATACGGTGATATCCACGCCCTCTCCGAGCGCTTCGCATATTGCCCGATAATATCGGATTTCCTGCTCCGTGGAAGGTTCGGGCAGAAAAACGCGATGGATTTTGATGCGGTTCATCAGCTTGCGCAGGGTGTTCGGATGATAGGAATGATAATGCGTCAGCACGAGAACGTCGATCTCACATTCGCAGAAATGTGCCATACGGTCCGCCGCTCGGCTCAGAACGGAATGGCCTCCCGTCGAAACGTCGATCAGCGCGCTTTTTCCCGCGCTGACGATGCCGACCGCATCGCTTTTTCCGTCCGTTTCCAGATAGACATAGCCGGTTTGTCCCTCCGTCTGCATATAGCCGATATAGCCGACGGCATAAAAAGCCGCGCAGAGCGCAAATACGCCGAAGATGCAGACGGATTTCACGTTTCGGATCATCAGCACGGACAAAACGCCGACGATCAGCAGAACGATCATCCAACGTACGAAGGGATACCGCAGGGAAAGATATATCCCCTCCATTTCCGAAAAACGCACAGCCGTATCACAGATCAGGGCGATCAGCATTCGCGCAAGCGAGCCGATCGGCGCTGCCGCAAGCGGAAACGCGCTCAGAGCCGTCAGCGCGACCAGAACGTACAGAAGGATCTGTACGAGCGGAACGAAAAGCAGGTTGGCAATCGGAGAAACGAGCGAGATGCCGTCAAAAGCAAGATACGTCACGGGCAAGGTAAAAAAGGTTGCCGAAACCGTCACGCAGAAAAGCGTGAGCACAAATCGGAAAATCCGCATCCGGACTCTGTTGCGTTTTCCGAGAAACATCTGCGGCAACGCGGAAATCGTTGCCAGAATCCCGAGTGTCGCCAGAAAGGACATCCACATACCGACGTCGTAAACTGCCGTCGGACGAAAAAACAGAATCAGAAAGATGGCGACGAACAGCGAGGTCAGAGAGTCGTGATTCTCGCCGACCGTGTCCGCAAGATACAGAAAGGAGAGCATGATCGCCGCGCGGATCACGGAAGCCGAGAGACCGCAGATGCAGGCAAATAAAAGAGAGCAGAGGATCAGCAGAATATTTTTGAGCTTTCTCGGAATCGCCGCCCATTGGCAGATCAGATCCAGACCGCCGATCACGATCGAGAGATGCAAGCCCGAAACGGCTAAAATGTGCGAAATGCCGATCCGACTGAAGGCGAGCCGCACGGAGCCGTCCAGATTTTCACGGTTTCCCGTCATGATTGCCGTCGCAAAGCCCGCTTCGTCTCCGCCGATATATCTTTTAAAATTTCTTTGCATGAAAAGGCGGATTTTTTCAAAAAAGCCCGCCGCCTTCTTCTCACGAACGCCCGTCTTTTCCGCAGATTCGGCTTCCGCCGACAGAAAAATACCGTCCGCCTTCCGATAAATCGCAGAATCCTCCTCGGGCGGTGAAAATGCCGCCTCGAACGCGACGACGTCTCCGACGGAAAATCCGCCCGGATACGGGAGCGAAAGCATCGTTCCCAGCTCCACCGTTTTCCCGTCCAATTCCAGCAGGCGCACCCGATAGCGCAATGCCATTTAGTTAAGGAAAGTCCAAAATAATAGTAAAAAATTCAAAAAAGGTATTGACAAAAAGCCAAAAGTGTGCGGTCGATTTTATTAACCGCGGTTAATAAAATCGA
>JAFQOX010000141.1 GCA_017412045.1 Clostridia bacterium | reverse complement strand
CTGACGGCAATCCACCGTCTCGCTGCGGCTCGGTCACATCGCGGTTCTGAAAGCCATTTAGGCTTTCATTCATTACCGCGCTGCCGCTTCGCTACCCGGAGTGAGAGGCTTGGGGTTAGACTCGTAAATTTCCGTTTATCTTACAAAGATGTCATACGCTTGCTCTTTAAAATTCCGAAAAAAACGATTGATTTACGGCATGAAATGTGCTATACTGAATCCAACGCAAACGTTCGTCAAATTTGGAACGGCTTGAACCCGACCGTATATAATAAAGGAGAGCATTATGAACAAAAAAATCTTGAAATTACTCGAAAATAACGCGCGTATGAGCAACGAGGATATCGCCGCCGTCACGGGACTGAGCGAGCAGGAAACGGCGTCCTGCATCGCCGAGATGGAAACGAAGGGCGTGATCCGCGGCTACAAGGGCATCATTGATCCCGAAAAGGCGGAGGATTCCTCCGTCAGCGCCATCATCGAGCTGAAGGTCATTCCCAAGGCGGGACTCGGCTTTGAAGCGATCGCCGCCCATATCTCGCAGTATCCGAACGTGGAATCCGTCTTTCTGATGTCGGGCGCGTGCGACCTGTGCGTGATCGTCAAGTGCAAGAGCTTCCACGACGTTTCCTCCTTCGTGGCGAAGGAGCTTGCGGTGATCGACGGCGTGACCTCAACGGCAACGCAGTTCATCATGCGCCGCTATAAGGATTTCGGCGTGGAGCTGATCTCCGAGGACGAGGACGGAAGGGGTAACGTATCCTTATGATTGATTATAAAAAAGTTCTTTCCTCCACGGTGCAGGAGATCAAGCCGTCGGGGATCCGCAAATTTTTCGACATCGCCAATACGATGGCGGACGTCATTTCTCTCGGCGTGGGCGAGCCGGATTTCCGCACGCCGTGGCAGGTGCGCTCCGCGGGCATTTACTCGCTGGAGCAGTCCAATACGCGGTATACCTCCAACAAAGGTCTGGAAGCCTTGCGTGAGGAGATCGCCGTTTATACGGACCGAAAATACGGCGTGAAATACGATCCCGCCGATGAAATTCTCGTGACCGTCGGCGGAAGCGAAGCGATTGATATGACGATCCGCGCGCTGACGAATCCGGGCGACGAGATTATCATTCCTCAGCCCTCCTACGTCTGCTACGAGCCGATCACGAGGCTTTCCGGAGGCGTTCCCGTCATCATCAATACGAAAGCGGAAAACGATTTCAAGGTCACGCCCGAGGAGCTGAAGGCGGCGATGAGCGAGCGAACGAAGGCGATCATTCTCCCCTATCCCTGTAATCCCACGGGCGCGATCATGGAGCGCGGGGATCTGGAAAAGCTCGCGGAGGTCCTGCGCGGTACGGATATCATCGTGATCTCCGACGAGATCTACGCAGAGCTGACCTTTGACGGCATCCGCCATACCTCCGTGGCATCGGTGCCCGGTATGCGCGAAAGGACCGTTCTGATCAACGGCTTCTCCAAGGCGTTCTCCATGACGGGGTGGCGTCTCGGCTACGCCTGCGGACCCGCGCCTTTGCTCAACGAGATCACGAAGATCCATCAGTACGCCATCATGTGCGCGCCGACCGTTTCGCAGTACGCCGCCATCGAGGCACTCCGTTCCTGCGACGACGTCGTGCGGGATATGGTCGAGGAATACGATATGCGCCGTAAGCTGATCGTCAAGGGCTTCAACAAGCTCGGTCTGACCTGCCGCGAGCCCAAGGGCGCATTTTACGCCTTTCCCTCCATTCAGTCCACGGGGCTGACCTCCGAGGAATTCTGCGAAAGGCTTCTGTATTCCAAAAAGGTCGCCGTCGTTCCGGGCACGGCGTTCGGGGATTCCGGCGAAGGCTTCATCCGCGCCTCCTACTGCTATTCGCTCCTGCATATCGAGCGGGCGCTGACCCTCATCGGTGAATTTCTGGAGGAGCTGAAAAACGAATCATAACCGTTTTTTCGTTTACGATCCCGATATCAACGCGGCTGCCGTTTGCTTACGCAATTTCCTTAGCGGGCAACGCCCGCCGGAGGTTGCTCGCCTGTCGCAGTTAAGACTGTATCCAAACGATATAAACGGCGAGGTTCTATTTGCGCAATTTCCTATGGAATAAAAAAGTGCCCTTCCTCATATGGATAAAGGAGAAATGCGAAACCGAAGGAAGGGCATCCATATGAAAAAATTTGTATTATCCGCGCTTTTGTGCGCCGTTCTGCTGACCGCCTGCGCGGTATCCCTGCCGCAGAAACAGACCGGCGAGCCTGCAAAGATCATGGCAGACATTCTGGCGGAATTTTCGCTCGCGGAGGGGTTCGTCTATACGAGCGGACCCGATGCGGCACTGAGGCTGACCGATGCCGTGCTGGCGCGGATGTTTCCCGACGACGGGGATACCGCGGATCTTTTCTGCGTGGAATCGGCGGCGGTATACTTTTCCAAGCGTTTTTCCGAGCATGAGATCGTGATCTTCAAGCTTTGCGACCGCTCACACACGGAGAAGATCACCCGCCTTTTACAAAAGCGCGCCAAGAAAAAAGAAAACGCCGTCGTGATTGCAGACGGCGTTTACGTATATCTGATTTGTACGGACAAAAACGAGGCGATCAGCCGTTTTCTGCAACCGTAACGATCTTGCCGCAGAAGCGGCGTTTCAATTCAGAAATGGCTTCGGCATCTCCGCAGACGGCGAGAGGCAGAGTCAGGAAGGGAGCGGCATCCAGGACCGCCTCGGCATCCTCCGCGGAACGGACGGCGATATACAGGAAATCGTAATCGTCCGCCATTTCCTCGGCGTTGTCGATGAGATCGTCGTCAGCCTCCAGAGGCGCGGGCATATCGCAAAGGGGAATCTCCGCGATTTCACGGGCAGTGGCGGCAAGGCTTGCCGTTTCCTCCGCCTCGGGCGCTTCGGGAAAATCCGAAAAATCCCTTGCCATACGGGAAAGCGCGCCGATCACGGCATCGTCCGTGCCGCAGCATCCGCCCAGCACGGCAATACCCGCAACGAGCATTTCTTCGCCGACCGCGGCGAATTCCTCGGGGGAGAGATGCGTGTTGCAGGAGGGTGCGCCTGCATTGGGCTTAGCGATCAACGGAATACCGAGCGAAACGGAGAGGGGGAAGAGAGGCGCGAGGAGCGCCTTCATTTCTTTCGGACCCGTCGAGCAGTTCAGGCCGAAAGCGGCGATGCCCAGCTCGGAGAGCGTCAGAAGCGCGCATTCGGGCGAGTCGCCGTACATGGTTTGGCCGCTTTCGGTGACGGTCAGCGTGACGAAAATCGGCTTGTCGGAAACCGCCTTCACGCCCAGCACAGCGGCTCTTGCCGAGGCGAGGTCCATCTGCGTTTCGATCACGAAGAAATCCACGAGCTTTTCCAGCGCGCGCGCCTGCGCGGAAAAAATATCCGCCAGCGCATCGAGCGAAATATCTCCGATGGGCGCGAGCATTCTGCCCGTGGGGGAAAGGTCGCCCGCGACGGCTTTTCCGACGAAGCGGTCTGCCGTTTCACGGGAGAGAGAAGCGAGAGCGGTATTCATTTCCGCCGCTTTCTCGCGCAGTCCGTAACGGGAAAGCACGGTCTCGTTCGCGCCGAAGGTGGGCGCAAGAACGGCATCGGCGCCCGCTTCGAAATAGCGGGACTGGATCTCACGGATCACGTCCGGATGCTCAAGTATCCACGCTTCGGGACAAACGCCGGCAGGCATACCCGCGCGGATCAGCGCCGTTCCCGTCGCGCCGTCCAGAATCATGGGGAGAGAAAAAGGGAAATGGGGATAGAGGGTTTGAAAATTCATAAAAAAACCTCCTTTTCTTTTTAATTGATGTATTTTTGAAATGGGCAATGCAAGTGAAGATTCGGAAAGATTTATGCATGAAGTGGGACGATAAATGATTGTTTACAGTTGTTTCAGCGAATGATTCTGAAAGGCTCCCTTGTGTAAAGGGAGCTGTCACCGAAGGTGACTGAGGGATTGTTTTCCATAAATTTTGCTAAAAAACAATCCTTCCACCACTCCGTGGTCCCCCTCCCTTTACACAAGGGAGGCTTAGGGAATCTTTGCTTT
>JAFQOX010000140.1 GCA_017412045.1 Clostridia bacterium | reverse complement strand
GAAGATTTTCGCAATGGTTTTGTATTTGATGGAAACAAGAACACATTGCCTCCCTCTGCACATTATGCGAAGCATAATGTAGGAGGTGTCAACCGCATGGTTGACGGAGGGAGAGAGAACCCACTAAACAAGAATTTATCTGAAAAAATAAAAGCTGTTTTCCGGAAAAAGGAACGGGAGATTTTTCGGAAGCTTGCCGACGTTGCCGTACGGAAGGGTGAATCCATGCGAATGATACAAAAAACGGGCAAACGAATCATCGGACTGTTTCTTCTCCGGCGCGTTGCCTCTTCGCCACGCCGCGGCGGATCGCCGCAACGAGGGGATTCGAACCCCCGTCTCCGGCTTTAAGATCAAAGAAAAAGTAAGCCCGATTAGCTGTTTGCCCATCGCGCGGACGCGCGTCCGCACAATAACAATATATCACGATCCGCCCGTTTTGTCAAGAAACAAAAAAATAAATGCCGTCGCCCTGCTTTTTATTCATCCTCTCCCGCTTTGAAATTATAGAGCGGACGGATGATTTTTTCAATCGTGACCGTTGGCGCGATTTTGGAAACGATCTCCGCCGTCGGCTTATACGCCATCGGGCATTCATCCAGCGTTCTCCGATCGACGGACGGCGAGTGGATGCCCTTCATCGCCTGCTTGTATTGCGTGAGCGTGAAATGCGCCTTGACCTCGCTTCTGGCGTAAAGTCTGCCTGCGCCGTGCGGCGCGGAGCAGTTCCATTCGCCGTTTTCCAAGCCGCGGCAAATCAGACTGCCGTCTCGCATATTCATCGGAATGGTGGGACGGTCCTCCTTGCGCGCGGAAATCGCGCCCTTGCGAAGCACGAACCATCCGTCCTCCTCGGAGATATAATTGTGAGGGGTGTCCTCCATGCCTGCTTCGTCCATTTTCCAGCGCATGGCGGAGCAGATTTCATCGGCAATCGCCAATCGGTTCTGCGCGGCGTATTGCGCCAGAACGCCCACGTCGTGAATGTAGTCCTCCATCAGACTGCCGTCTATCCACGCCAGATGATAGGAGGAGCCGTCGCCGCAGGAGGCGAACGCCGCGTCCCGGTACCATTTCGCAACCTCCGCACCAAGATGACGGCTTCCCGTATGGATGAGCAGATGCTTTTCTTCCGCCACCTCAATGAAGTGATTGCCGCCGCCGAGCGTGCCGAGGCTCAGAAGGGCTTTATCCATACGGATATGCTTTGCGCATCGGAGCGATTCCAGATCCACGCGTGAGGAGAAGCGATGCGGATTTTTTCTGACGGCTCTGCCCGAGGGGATATTCTCCCGAATCACCTTATCGAGCTTATCAAAGTCGAGCTTTCCTTTATTTTCAAAGGGGACTCTCAGAACGCCGCAGCCGATATCCGTGCCGATCACCGACGGAATGACCCTTTCCCGAAAACGGACGGTCGTACCGATCACCCACGAGCCGGCGTGAACGTCGGGCATGACGCGGATCTGCGTACCCGCCGCCGCGGGGCTGTCACAGAGAGCCTTCAGCTGTCCGCGTACCGATGCGTCAATATCGTCGGCATAAACGAAGGCGCTTGCGTACGCGCCTTGAATTTCAATCATAATCGGTTCCTTTCTTCGGCATTGCGCCGTATCGGTCAACGCCGTGTGTATTATAATTCTATTATATCATGGATTTCGAAAGTTTCAAGCGTAAAATTTCGCACAGGTCAACAGCGTTTGCCTTTTGATGAGATAAACGGAAATTTAGCGGCGAATCGCCGCGGATGGTTGCCGCCGTATCGTAGTTGATTCCGACTTCGTATACTGCTCGACGGCGGGGCTCTTACAAAAAGCGAGTCTTTCAGAATCATTCGTTTAAAGAACCGTAAACAATTATTTAACGTGAGTTCGATGAATACTTGGAAAGATAAATTCTTGTTTGAAAATCTGTCAACGCGCCGAAAATTCAGAGCCTGTTAGCCTTCCCCGGTGGGGGAAGGTGGCTCGCAACGCGAGACGGATGAGGCGTTACTTTGGATTGTTACAAAGCCCTGTGATAGTGTTTTGAAAAGATAAAACCTTTATTTTATATTCAAACAAAACAAACATCAAATTCTTTATCAACTACTCATCCACCTCTCAACTGTGTTGAGAGGTCCCCCTTCCCTCACAAGGGAAGGCTAACTTTTTCCAACTCTACGCAACAGACATAGCCATAAACAATCATTTATCGTTCCAATTCAAAAAACAAAAGCGTCATTGTCCTGCACTTATCTTTTTACGGGCTTTCCCAAAGAGTGACCGCCGTTACCAAAATCGGGTAACGGCGGTCGCTTTTATTTTAAAAAGACTTTTGGCGTTCGTTGCGGCAGTTTAAAGAATATCGCCGCGGAAGCTATCGGGATTCGCGCCCATGCGGACGAGCAGATTCTTCATATAGTGATAAGCACAGCTGTCAAGCAGGAGCTTGGCAACCTCACCGACGTGACGGTTCTCCGCCTTTTCCAGAGCGGTCCCCTTCACCCAGAGGTTGAACGCGCCCATCGCCTGACCGCACCAGATCTGCATATCGAATTTTCTGTCGGGATCACCCTTGACTGCCCAGCGGGAGGAGCTTCCGAGATACCAGCGGAACACGAGCGCCATCTTCAGCTTCGGATTCTTCTCCGCCTGCGGAATCTTCGCGGGATCGACCTTGGCGAAATATTCCTTCGTGCCTGTCCAGATATGCGCGAAGGTATCCTTTAGGATCTTCTTTTCGATGCGGTCGCGCTCTGCGGCGGGGATCGCCTCGAAGGAAGGATATTTTACGTAATATTCGTAGAGCTTCTGCGCGTTCTGCGCGTACATGGTCTTTTTCTTGATGACCTCTACCTTTGCGCCCATCTCGAACATATCGGCGCAGGGCGCCATCGTGACGTCCGCCATCGCGGTTTCCGCAAGGATCTGCTTGACGTAATCGGAGGTGCCCGATTCCACGCAGCCCTGGTTGACGGAGCCCGTGACCACGTAAGCCGCGCCCATTTCAAAGGCGCCCAGACAGGAGAGCCCCGTGCCGATGCCGCCGCCCGCGCCCACGCGGACCTTCTGCTGATAGCCGAATTCCGCCTGTTTTCTCTTTGCCAGCGCGATCAGCGCGGGGAGCATGGAGACCAGCGGACGGCCGTCGGTATGACCGCCCGAATCGGCTTCGGCGGTGATGTCGTCCGCCAGCGGAATGCGGGGAGCGAGCGCCGCCTCCGCCTCGGTGATGAGTCCGCTTTCCAGCAGGGACGCGACGCACTCTGCGGGAGGGGGAGAAACGAATTTCTCCAGCACCTCTTCTCTGGAAACCTTGGCGATGATCTTGTGAGGGATCACGATCCTGCCGTCTCCGTTCTCATAAACGCCCTTCAGACGGTAGTAAACGAGCGCCTCGGAGGGGACGATGTAGGCGGAAGCCTCCACGGCGGGCACTTCCTTTTCGACGAGCATTTTCGCAAGCGCCATTTCCATCTGCGCGTTGCGGTTGGAAAGCATATTGATCATATAGGGCTTGCCGTTCAGCGCCGCCTTGATCTTGTCGATCTCCTGCGCCACGACCTCAAGACGCTGACCGCCCGAGCCGTAGGAGCCCATACAGCCCGCGAGACCGAGCGCGATGACCATATCCGCGGAGGCGATGCCGTTTGCCATCGCGCCGCCGTAAAGCGCGTATTTCAGACCGTAGGTCTTTTTGAATTCACGGTCGCCGAAGTCCTTCGCGCTGAGGTTGGGGATCTGAAGGAAATCATCTCCCTTCGGCTTTTCTGTCGATACGACGGCCGCGCCGTCTGCGACGGAAACGCAGAGCGTCGGATATTTTTCGTCCGCAAGAATGCGGATGCTGTTTTCTTGATTTACAATTGGCATAATTTCGTCTCCTTACTTGTCGGCATTGACAATTCTCAAGGTATAGCTGTCGATCTGCATGATCTGTACGTCGTCGTTGAAGATGGAGGCGTCGAAATAAACGCTGACGCTATCTTCCGTTTCCACGACCTCCTTGACGTTGACACGGTAGCGAAGCGTGCTGTAGCCGTGACGGACCTGACCGCGGAATCTGGAATCCACGCAGTTGCCCTTGATCATGGTGAAGGTCGCGTTGTCAAATTTGTTGATGATGCCCGCGTGTGCGAAAAGGAACATACCGAGCTGCGTCACACCGTCGCTGGTGATGATCGCGGGGAATACGGGGTCGTTCTTGAAATGCGCCTTGAAGGGCCACATATCGGGTGTGATCTGCTTTTCGCCGCAGATCAGACCTCTGCCGTAAATACCGCCGTTGTAATCAATTTCGGTGACGCGGTCCACCATTTTCAGATCGTAGGGCAGATAATAGATCTCCGTCTGCGTGGGCTTGGGCGGAACGCCGAAGCAAGCCATGTAATCACCGCGGTAGAAGGCATCCAGCTCGTGCTTTTCATAGGTGGTTCTCTTAGTATCGGTATAATGCGGGAATTCCTTGGGCGCCACGTTGCGGCGCTTTTGAAGCTTGGGCTGAATGATGCCCTTGTTGGAGGCAAGGTCCGCTCTGGTAAAGAAGCCGCCCGTCGCTTCGGTCACGGAGATCAGCTCGTCGCCGTTGTAGCTCTCAAAGGTAAAGAAAAGAAGCGTGGTGGAGCCGTTCTTGACGAAGCGGTTGATCTTCAGAACGGTGCGGAGCGTGTCGCCCACGCGGAAGGGGCGTTCGCTGTGCGCGGTCATGTGAGAGTCGATGGCGCGGTAAGAGAGCGTACCGTTGGAGATGGCATCGAGTCCCATGTAGGCAACGAGGAAGATCGCGACGTGCGAAGCCTCGGATGCGATCAGGGGGCTGATATAGGTATCGCCGGCGCGGAATACGCAATCCTCGTCCAGATCGAATTCCGCCACGACGGAGGAGGGACGGAACACGCCGAATTCCGCGTCGATGGAGATGATACGGGAAACGAAAAGGAAGGGGGGCAGGGGCATTCTTGCGCGCACGGGATACTGATCGACTTCCTTGTACTTCTCGCCGAGCACCGCCGACATGGAGGTATCCGTCATCGTGATGACCTGCTCTCTGCCGTAGAGGTAATTTTCGGATGCGTTCGGGAATTTTCTGACTGCTTTCGCGGGTGCTTCGGTCTGCGCGGGGATAGGGGCGGGCGCCTCGGCCTGCGCGAACGCGGGCGCGGGCATACCCAGCATCTGCTCGTAGAGCTTATTCTGCGCATCCATGAAGATGCGGAATGCTTTTTCATTGTTCAGCAGCTGCTGCTGAAGGATCTGAGCGAATTCCTTACCGGAAACCGCTCCCGTTGTATGACGTACGGGTGCTTGTTCTTTCACGGGTGCTTCCTCTTTCACGTTTATTTTTCTTTCGGGCTGATCCTCGCGGAAGGAAAGCTTGGAGAGAAGCTTTTCATACGCGAAGGTGACGTTGCTTGCCAGCAATACGGTGCACAGATTCAGGAGCGTATCCGAAGCATCGGTCGCGGCGTAGAGCGATGCCACGACGGCATCCCCACGTTTTTTCAGCGTGGCGGAAGCCCACGTGCCGCACATCTGCGTGGTGCTCAGGTCGATGAAAACTCTTCCGCCCTGATCGTAGAGCGCCTTGACCGCTTTGGAATAGTCCACCGTCTTCGTCAGAAGCGCGGCGGTATTGTCCGCCATCATTTCGGGCGTGCTGTCCATGGGCTTCAGGAAATGCGTGCTGAACATTTGATAGCTCGGCTGTGCCATGTGTACGCCTGCCTCCATCATGCCGTCGCGGACGCTCTGCGACCAATGCTGAACCACGGGCGTGTGAATATAGTTCGCCACGTTCAGCTCGCTTGCGACAAAGCCCGTTTCCTCGATCAGACGGCGGAGCGCCTTGCGTTCGCCGACGAGGATCACGTCCTCGTCGGAGCCGATGATCGGAACGAAAACGCCGTCGTATTTTTCAGCCGCCCTCGTGATCGCTTCGGCATCGCCCTTGACGTAGAATTTTGTGAAGCCGTCGGTTTTGCGTCCCAGATATTCCTCCAGGAGCGCATCGTCCGAGCGGAGCATTTCCTGCAAAGCGCCCTCTACGTGGGAGATGACCTCCGCAACGTCACAGCCGGAGCCGTCGGCATATCGCAGATGGTTGAGAATATTCGCCATCTCGCCCATGCTCGCGCCGGACATGACGTCGGGCTTGATTCCGATGCTGTCGAGCAGGGCGGTCACGCAGTAGTTGACGACGATATCGAAGAGGTAGTCGGAGAGGAATACGTCCTTATCGCCCGTGAGCTGCTTATCCGTTTGAAAATAGTCGATTTCTTTCTTTGCGCCGTAGAGCGTGAAGAAGAATTTATAGAACGCCTTCGCGTTGAACATATTCGCGGGGGGATTCATGAATACGATCGCGGGACGCGCGCAGGTGCGGCGGATATAGAGGGAGCCCGAGGGTCTTTTCCAGACGAAGCCTTCCTCCGTGAGACGGTCCGCCTTGCCCAGCAGATCGTCGATATCGGCGTTCAGCGCAGATACGGAATCCGCAAGCAGGATGACGGTATTGGTGCTTTCGTTTCTGCGCGCCAGATCGGGGAGCAGGGCTTCCATGGCGTTTTTCAGACCGTCCGTTCCCTTCAGCGCGCGGAGCTTGCGCACCGCTTCCTCCGCCGTCGTGAATACGACGGGAAGCAGATATTTCTTTGCGGCGTAGGTCTTGACTGCGGGAATTTCCGGCTCAGTCAGCGTCAGACGCAAGCCGCCGCCGTTCAGCTCCTTTTTACGCTCGCATCCGGCATCCCAGAAGCGATACAGCGTCTCGCGGTCGTCCAGATGCAGGGAATAGCGGATCTCCATCGCGGAAATGATAAGCTGCATGAGAACGTCGCCGTCCGCGACGCCGCCGTCGGTGACCGACACGCGCGCAAAGCCGTTTTTCTCTCCGGTCAGCGCCAGCGCCAGCCAGCCGTTTTCGCGGTGGGAGAGGAGGAGCGCTTTTTCGGGCGCGGTCTCCAGCATTTCGCGGACGGTACCGCAGACCGTCTGCGCGCCGAGTCCGAGCGCACGCGCGAGAGCGCCGTCGATCGCGGTGTCCGTCAGAACGGGAAGATCCTTTTCGCAGGTATATTGCAAAGCTTCTCTGACGGCGAGGGACAACGCGTCTGCAAGCTCTTTTTTGGAAATATTGATACCGGTAATGACGGATTCCGCCAGGGCTTCCGAACCGGGGGTTTTACCCAGACAAGCGCCGATGCCGGCAATGGTATAGGTTTGATTCATATGTTTGACCGTGCCTTTCATTCGTTTTCATAAGGTTAAAAAGTTTTGTCTGAAGTGGAATTTTTCCAAATTCCACTCCATCGCAAAGCCTTTTATTCTGCGGGACGGGTTGCGTCCACGGGCTTATCGTTATTGGAGATCAGGATCTGTCCGTAGGGCAGACCGATCAGGAATTCATTGGCGAAGTAGTTCGCGCCCACCTCCATCGGGATCAGAACGTAGCCCTTCTCCGTCAGCGTCTTGCGGTAGATGTAATCCATCATGCCGCCGTCCCACGCGCCCCAGTTGATCGCGAGGGTCTTGCAGTTCGGGTATTTTTTGCGGAAGCGGTGAGCGAATTTATCAAGAAATTCGTTGCCTGCGGCGTAATCCATCTGACCGTCGTTGCCGAAATAGCCCGCCACGGAGCTGAAGGCGACCACGAATTTCAGACGGTTCTTATCCACGCAGGAAAGGATGTGATTGAGTCCCTTGAATTTCGTATCGAGCACCGCGCGGAAGCGGCTCATATCCTTGTTCCAGATCTTGCAGTCCGCCAGCAAGCCCGCGCCGTGGATGACGCCGCGCACGGGTCCGACCTCGCGCTCGATTTTTGCCATAGTCGCGGAGAGGCTTTCAGGATTGTTGACGTCGCAGGAATAGTAGTGGACCTTACAGCCCGTTTCCTCCAGCGTGCGGAAGGTGTTCAGCATTTCTCTCTGCGCCAGAATGGCTTTCGCCTTCTGCTCGATCTGACTGAAGGAGCCCTTGAAGCCCGCCGCCTTGAAGCGGCGCGCGATCAGGGTTTTCATTTCCTTGATATCGGGGATCTTGGCGGATTCCTCGTCGTCCATATGCTCCTCGAGGATCTCCGCACGTCCGAGAATGACGAGCTTGCAGGGCGCTTTTTCCATCAGCGCGAGCACGCACTGAGAGGTCACGCCGCGGCTTCCGCCCGTCACCACGACGACGTCGTTTGCATCGTAGGGACAGCGGCTCTCTGCGGCAACCTTTTGGGTGAATACGCCGTTGACGGACCAGCGCTTGCCGTCGCGGGTTCTGCCGATCTCGGGCCAGAGATCGCGGATGCAGAGCTCGTCTGCCGTGAGCGCGAGCATTTCGTCCGCCGTCACGTCCGGCTCGAAGTCGATGAGCTTCACGTCCGCGTGCTCGCCGAATTCGATCGCGAGCGTTTTGGCGATGCCGTTGAAGGTGCCGTAGGCGTAATGATCGTTCTCGCCCGTGAAGCCGAGCTTGCCGTCCAGAAAGGTCGCAAAGAAGATCATGCTTCTCCACGTCGGCTTCAGCGCGCGGATATAGATGGTGTAATGCTTGAGCAGGTTGGCAACCGTCATGGTATGCCCGTAGATCGCTTCGTCCGCATCGGCGCCGTAGGCGTTCGCGGGGATCGCGAGTCCCTTGACGGGACCTTCTGCGGCGGCGCTTGCGATCTGCGCGGAGGCTTCCTCCTCGGAGAGCTCGCCCTCGATCCAACGGATGCGCATACCCTTTTTCGTAAAGAAATCAGCCAGCGCCACGGAGCGGGGATCCTTTCTGCCCACCAGGAGCAGAACGCCGTCCGAGGGGATCATGCTTTCGCCGCGCACGCCGCCGACGTTCTCGTAGGGGTGGATCTCAAAGCGGCGGACGGTTTTCGGATCGGAAAGATCCAGACGCTCGATCACGGGATTGGAAACCGTTTTGGGAGCGGGGAGTGACGGCGCTTCCAAAACGGGCGTGCCCGCCTCGGAAGCGTTTGTCTGCGCAAGAAGCGCGGCGAGACGGCTTTGCGTTTGCATCAGCTTTTCAAACATCGCGATCTCACTTTCACCGAAGGCGGCGGTGAGTCGGAGTATATCGTCTGTGATTGGCATTCCGGACAGGAGCGCGAGACGCTCCTGCTGGGAATTCCAGAAATCCTTCAGACTCTCGGTCCGGGGATCGTATTTTCTATTTTCCATAAGGGTTCTCCTTATACAAGCTTGGACAGATACGAAGCAATTTCCTCTACGGTGGACATCGCGGAAAGCTCCTCGGTCTGATCGGGTGTGAGGGTGACGTTCAGCTTTTTCAGTACGTCAGCGAAGATCTCCACGCGCTTGATGGAGTCGATGCCGAGGTCTGCTTCGAGTTCCATATCGTTTTCAATCATTTCCTCGGGGTAGCCCGTTTTGTCGGCGATGGAGGTCAGAATGTGCGCCGTCACCGTTTCCGCGGAAGCGGCGGTGGTTTTTTCTGCGGGAGCTTCTGCCGCGGGCGCTTCCTCGGAGGATTCTGCCGCGGGGACGGCTTCTGCGGGCGCGGCGGGAGCGAGGGATTCCAGATACTTGACCATTTCCGCGATCACGCTGATGCCGCTGAGCTCCTCTACGTTTTCCTTCGTGAAGATACCGCCCAGGGAGTTGTTGACGGCGGAAAGAATCTCGACGCGCTTGATGGAGTCGATGCCGAGGTCGGATTCCAGCTCCATGTCGCCGTCGATCATATCGGTGGGATAGCCCGTCTTTTCCGCGATGGCTTCCGTCAGGAGCGCGTACATATCGACGGAGGGCTTTACGCTCGCTTGCGCGGGGGCTTCCCCGGCAGAGGGAGCACTCTCTCCTGCGGGCGCGGCGGGCGCGGCGGGCGCGAGGGATTCCAGATACCTGACCATTTCCGCGATCACGCTGATGCCGCTGAGCTCCTCTACGTTTTCCTTCGTGAAGATGCCGCCCAGGGAGTTATTGACCGTGGAGAGGATCTCGACGCGCTTGATGGAGTCGATGCCGAGGTCGGATTCCAGCTCCATGTCGCCGTCGATCATATCGGTGGGATAGCCCGTCTTTTCCGCGATGGCTTCCGTCAGGAGCGCGTACATATCCACGGATGGCTTCGCCTTGGGCGCTTCCTCTGCGGGAGCAGGAGTAACCACGGGAGCAGGAGCAACCACGGGAGCGGGCGCTGCCACGGGAGCAGGCGCAACCACGGGAGCGGACGCAACTACGGGAGCGGGTGCAACCACGGGAGCGGGCGTTACTACGGGAGCAGGTGCAACCACGGGAGCGGGCGCAACTACGGGAGCGGGTACAACCACGGGAGCGGCTACGGGAGTAGGAGCAGCTACGGGAGCGGGGGCAACTACGGAAGCGGCGGTGTGATTGCCGAAGTACGCCTCCAGCGCGCGCATGGAATTATTCTGGAAGAGCGTCACGCAGTTCAGGACGTTCTCCTTTTCCTTTCCTTCGTTTGCCTTGGAGAGCATATCGGACGCCGCCTGCATCTGGGAGGTCTGCACGTCCATGAATTTGCTGAATACATCTGCGTTTGCGGAATATGCGCCGGCGGTGGGCGCGGTGGTCTTGGTTTCCATAGGCTTTACTACCTCTTTTACAACTTCTACTTCTTTTACGACCTCGACTTCCTTCACGACCTCTTTGACGACGGTCTTGGGCTCTCCCGCCGTTTTCATAATATCAATGATTCTCTGATCGGGGAGGAGCGCATCGTCCATCGCCTTTTTGTGCGCGGGAAGAACGAAGCTCTTCATTTTGACGGTATAGGTGGTCTTGCTCTTTTTGGGGATCAGATCCTCGTCGTGGGGCGCGCGGTAGGGATCGTCCTTGACGGCAACGCCGAGCACCGCGAGCTGAGCCATCGCAAATTCGAGCTGCTCTGCGGAATTCTTATCCTTTTCGGGGCAGAGCGCGACGGCGGTATAGTCCTTGCCTGCCAGACAGTCGCGCAGGAGTCCCGTCAGAACCTTGCCGTTGCCGACCTCCACGAAAATGCGGGAGCCGTCCGCGTACGCCTTTTCTGCGGCGGTACGGAAGAGCACGGGGTTCAGGAGCTGTTTTTCCAGCAGATCTGCGATTTCGTTCGTATATTTTTCACCCGTCGCGTTTGCGTAAACGCTGCCGCCCGCTTCCGCGAACGTCATACCGTCGAGGTACGCGCGGAACGCTTTGGATGCTTCTTTCATGTAGGGACTGTGGAAGGCGCCCGAAACCTTCAGGCGGACGGCCTTGATGCCCATTCCGGTCAGCTTTGCCTCCAGCGCGGTCACGCCCTCGGCACTGCCGGAAACGACGGTCTGGGATGCGCTGTTTTCGTTGGCGATATAGACGTTCGGAATATCCTTGCATACCGCGGTCAGCGTCGCCTTATCGGTCATGCAAGCCGACATTGCCACGTCGGGATCGGATTTGCCCATCAGCGTGCCGCGGACCTTCGCCATGGAGATCAGCGTTTCGTAATCCATCGCGCCGTCCGCCCAGAGAGCGACGAGCTCGCCGAAGCTGTGGCCGATGAAGGAATCCGCCTGCAAGCCGCGTCCGTTCACGATCGCGTACAGACCTGCTTCTGCGGCGGCGAGGACGGGCTGGGTGTTGGCGGTGCGGTTGATCGCGCTCTGCGCTTCGCTCCATTCCTCCTTGGTCAGCGCCTTGGGATAGAGGATCTCGGAAACGGGCGTATCGCCGTTTTTCAGAAGCACGTTATCCGCTTTTCCGATGGCAACGCGGAGCTCGGGGTAGTTGATCGATGCTTCGGAGAGCATATTGACCGCCTGCGTGCCCTGTCCGGGGAAGAGGACCGTGACCTTACCGTCGACGATCTTGCTATTGTAAGCGATTCCCTTCTGTGTGAAGGAATCGGCAGTATTCTTTTTGAGAAGCTCGAGAGCCGCGGCGCATTTTTCAGCCGCTTCCTCGGGGGTCTTGGCTACGAAAGCGAGGCGGTGCTTGCCGTTGCCCGCGTTTTCATAGCGGTATTCGTCTGCGTAGAAGGAGACGGGGGAAGCGATCATCGCGCCGATCTTTTCGGCAAGCGCTTCCTTGGTATCCGCGGTGAAGAGCACGCCCGTGGGAGCCTCGCCCACGCGGTACGCGCCGCTGTGCTCGCCCGTGTATTCCTCGAGAACGACGTGGAAGTTCGTTCCGCCGAAGCCGAAGGCGCTTGCGCCTGCGCGTCGGACGGGCTGTTCGTCGTTGACGATCCACGGCTGGGACTTTTTGAGCACCGTCAGACGGCTGTCGATCAGCGCGGGATTGGGGTTTTCCATATTGATGGAATTGGGGAGGACCTTATGGTGCAGAGCGAGCGCGACCTTCATGCATCCCGCGATGCCCGCCGCGAGTCTCATATGACCGACCTGACTCTTGACGGAGCCGATGACGGTCTTTCTCTTGTCGCTGTCGGGGAAAGCGGCGATGACGGAGCTGACCTCGCAGGCGTCGCCCGCGGCAGTACCCGTGCCGTGCGCCTCGAGCAGACCGACGGTATCCATATCGACGCCGCTGTTTTCGTAAGCGCGGTTGAGCGCGCGTACCTGACCTTCCTTGCTGGGCGCGTAAATGCTCTTTGCGCGTCCGTCGGAGGAGGAGCCGCTTCCGCAGATGACGGCGTAGATCTTATCGCCGTCGCGTTCCGCGTCGGAAAGACGCTTGAGGACCATGATGCCGACGCCGTCGCCGATGATCATGCCGTCGGCGTTCGCGTCGAAGGGCTTGATCTTGCCCGTTTTGGAGCAAGCGGGCGTTTTGGTAAAGGAAAGATAAGAAACGGGAGAATTATCGAGGTTCGCGCCGCCGCAGAGCATGATATCCATATTGCCGCTCACGAGCTCGTCTACCGCGAATTTCACCGCGCCCAGCGAAGCGCCGCAAGCCGCGTCCACGGAGCAGGAGGTGCCGCCCAGGTCAAAGCGGTTTGCGATTCTGCCCGCTACGACGTTGGGGATATAGCCGGGATTGTCGTCCTCGGACCATTCGTGCTGGGTCTGAAGAAATTTTTCCACGATCAGATCCGCCGCCGCCTCGGGAACGCCGTTGTTCACGAGGATCTTGCGGATATTGAAGCGCTGGGTACGGCAGTGAAGGCTGAAAACGTGGCTCGCCGTGCCCGCGGACATGATGACGCCGGTTCTCTCTCTGTTGAAGGGGCGGGCGTTCTTGCCGTAGTAGCCCGCATCCATCAGCGCCTGACGGGCAACCACAAGACCGAAGAGCTGTTCCACGGCGGTGTGCTCCATCACCTTGGGGGAGATCCCGAATTCCTTGGTATCGAATTCGATGGGACCGGACTGACCGCCCACCTTACAGTAGCTTACGTCGGGAACGCTGGGATCGGGATTGTAGAATTCCTCCTGCTTCCAGAATTCGGGATCCACCTCCTTGATGGAGTCCTTGCCCTCCACGATATTCTGCCAATACTGCGTGAAATCCATGGCGCCGGGGAATACGCACCCCATGCCGATGATTGCAACTTTTTCTTTCATATATATAATTCTCCTTTAATACGGTTGTTGGAAATACGTAGGATCTGTGCGAAACAGGGAAACGAAACGGTAAATTCTTGTTTAGCGGTGTCATTTGTTCAAAAAGTAAACAATCCCAAAGCCTTTCTGAATTCCTAATTCCGAATTCCGCATTTGTTTGCGCCTTTGGCGCAAACAAGAATATTTCCATCTATTTAAAATTTACGGAACCGTTCGTAGCGTCCCCGTACGATGTATTCGGGGGGCATTCCGTCGTAGCGCTTCAGAAAATCCAGAATCGCGCTGTGCATAACGGCGGAGATCTTATCTGCCGTTTCAACCGTTGCGCCGCCGAATTCGGGAATGATCCGTTCGATGACGTGCAGGTTTGCCAGATCCTGCGCGGTGAGCTTCATGAGGTTCGCCGCCTCCTCGGCTCTGCCCTCCGTTTTCCAGAGGATCGCGGAGTAGCCCTCGGGGGAGAGGATCGCGTAGGTGGAATTTTCAAGCATCCAGACCTCGTTGCCCGCGGCAATCGCCAGCGCGCCGCCGCTTCCGCCTTCGCCGATCAGAATGCAGAGCGTGGGAACCTTGAGCCCCGCCATGGTCATGATGGATTCGGCAATCGCCGTTCCCTGTCCGCGCTCCTCGGCATCAATGCCGCAGAATGCGCCGGAGGTATTGATCAGCGCGATGACGGGTCTGCCGAATTTCTCCGCCTGCTTCATCAGACGGATCGCCTTGCGATAGCCCTCGGGCTTCGGCATACCGAAATTGCGGTGGAAGCGTTCCTGTAAGGACTTGCCGCGCAGGTTGGCGAGAACCGTGACGGGCTGATCGTTCAGGAGAGCCAGACCGCCGATGAGCGCGTGATCGTCGCCGAAGCAGCGGTCACCGTGAAGCTCTCTGAAATCTTCAAAAATTCTTTCGATATAATCCATTGCCGTCGCGCGCTCGCCGCTGCGGACCATCTTGACCTTTTCCCACGCGGTATTCTGATTTTCAACGTGCGTGAGATCCTCGCCGTAATGAAGCTTGCGTCCGTGTCTGCGGAGATAATGGTGCTCGCGGTGAACGGGGTGCGCGTACAGCAAATAATGTAACGTATTTTTCAGCGTATGGCGTTCCACGACGCGGTCCACCATACCGTGCTCCAGCTGGAACTGCGCGGTCTGGAAGCCGCTCGGCAGAGCCTGACCGATCGTCTGCTGAATGACGCGGGGACCCGCAAAGCCGATTCTCGCGTGGGGCTCGGCGAGGATAACGTCCGCCAGCGTAGCGAAGCTCGCCGTGACGCCGCCCATCGTGGGATCCGTCAGCACGGAGCAGTAAAAGAGTCCCGCATCCGAGTGGAGCTTGACGGCGGCAGCCGTTTTTTCCATCTGCATAAGGGAGATGATGCCCTCCTGCATTCTTGCGCCGCCCGAGCAGCAGAAGAGGATCACGGGGAGCTTTCTTTCCGTCGCGCGTTCAAAGGCGCGTGTGATCCGTTCGCCCATCGCGTGCCCCATACTGCCGATCATGAAGTTCGGGTCGCAAACGCCGATGACGGTCTCGTGTCCGCCGATCTTGCCGTAGCCGACGGTGACGGCTTCCGTGCTGCCGCTCTTTTCGCGCGCCGCGATCAGCTTCTCGCGGTAGCCGGACGTTTCCAGCGGGTCGCAGATGCCGACCTCCTCAAACCAGGGCTCAAATTCGCCGTCGTCCAGGATCATCAGAAGTCTTTCCTTTGCGCCGACGGGCATATAAGCGCCGCACTCCGGGCAAATATAATATTTATGAAAAACGTCGTTTCCGGCATACGCGGTCTTGCATTTCGGGCAGGTAACCTTGACCCGGTCGAGATCGACGTTGACCAGCGCGCCGCCGGAATAACCTATTTTATTATGTCTTTTTTTCCAAAACGTGGACATATTCATTCTCCTATCCTAACTGCCGTACGTCCGACAGTTCCAATGTATACTCCGTATCTGCCGAACAAAAGCTCAGGGTGTAGCCCTCGCGTGGCGTCTGCCGTAAGCAGCGGATCCGCGCGCGCCGTTCCAGAACGCTGAACGAACTTGGATTTTCGCGCAAGCCCTTGCCGACGTATTTCAGATAACTTTCCTTGCCGGTCCAGATCTCGTAGAAGCGTTCCTCCGTATCCCGATCGCTCTGCCAAACGTATTCCTTCTCGTCACGGGCAAAGCAGATGTCGGCGACCGCGCGCATATCCGTTTTTTCGCTGTGCCGCTGGATATCTACGCCGATCTCACTTTCCCCGCGGGCAAGCACGACGTAATGCCCGGAATGGGAAAGATTGAAGTAAAGACCTTCCCGGCTCTTGATGTAAGGCTTTCCGTATTCGTTTCTTTCAATCCGTAAATCCTCCGCGCCGAACGCGGCTCTCAGAAGCGCGTCTGCCGCAAGGCATCGCAGCTGATCCTCGTATCTTCTGTAACGGTCTGCCCTTCTTTTTCTTTCCTCGGAAGCCTTTTCGTAAAGGCTCTCGTATACGCTCCCGTCCGCATGGGAGAGATCCGCGCACAGAATGCGGATCATGCGTTTTCCTCGTTCAGTCTGCTTTTGCGGATCATATCGAACACGCGGTCGTGAGGAATGGGCTTGAAGTAGAGATAGCCCTGTCCGTAGCGACAGCCGCTCTCTCTTGCGAAAGCGTCCTGCGCCTCGGTTTCAATCCCCTCGCAGACCACGTCCGCGCCGAGATCGACGAAGAGGTCAACCAACGCGCGGAACGCCGCTTTTCGTTCCTCGCTCTTCGCATTCACGAGAACGGAGCGGTCAATCTTAACGATGTCCAGCGGATAATTCAGCAGGTCGTTCACGGAGGTCACGCCCGTGCCGTAGTCGTCGAGGATGATGCGGAAGCCCGCTTCTCTCAGGGCTTTCAGATTTTCGATCAGCTGAGGCTCGTCGTCGTTCTTTTCTCGCTCGGTGATCTCCACCGCCAGCTTATCGTGAGAAACGCCGTAGTTGTTCGCGAGGCGGATCAGGTCCTGCGCGATCGTCGGCTCGGAGAGCGTTTTTCTGCTGAAATTGCAGGAAATACATTCCATTATCTCTCCCGCCGCCAGCGATCTCTGAAGCCATACGCAGCTTTTGCGGAAAATATAGAGGTCAAATCGGGAATACAGATCCAATTCGTCGATCACGGGCAGAAATGCGTCGGGGAAGATCACGCCGCGCTCCGGGTGCTCCAGACGGGAGAGCACCTCGCCCTTGAAAACGGTATTGGTCTTGAAATCCACCACCGGCTGTATCACCAGGGAAAAGAAATCTCTGTCCAGAAATTCCACCATGCGATCCTTCAATTCCTGATGCAGCGTTTTCTGCGCGGTCGGCGCGACAGGCGCGGCGGTGTTCTTTTTCTTGTTCAGCAGCTCCATAAAACTCATGTTGTGTCCATCCTTCCGGTATTTTTTTCGGTTATAAAAAGCGGTACGTTTCCTTTTGCGCAATTTTGGGCAACAAAAAAACCGCTCCATATGCGTGTTCAACAAGCCGTCTCCGAAACGGACGGCACAGAACATGCATCATAGACCGGTTGCGCTATTTACTCCATATTGTGCAAGCGCCCATATACACACAATACTTCGCGGTAATTCTATTACTGCTATTCGATTATATTTGAATTGTATCATAAAAACCGCAGATTGTCAATATGTTTTGCACAAATTTTTTCGCGGAAGGAAAAATTTGATCCGTTCGGCGGTGCAAACGGGCAATCCGCACAGCAATATCCGCTCACGCGGGAACGGAAATTCGCCTTTTTTCGACCGATCGCACGGTCGGCAATCGGCGTTTTGCACAAATACGGAGCGCAAGATTGGAATTTTTGTGCATGGAGAAAATCAGAGGAATGTGATATAATAAATGCAACGGATTTGCTTTTGTTTCCGATGAAAGCAAAGCTTGAAAAACGGATACGTCAATGACCAAATGACACGGAGGATTTTGTCATGAAAAATCACTACGAGCTGATCAAGCAGTATTTTTTCCGAACCTTTGACGCTTCTCTGCTCAGAGAGGACGTCGTGAACGATCCCGAACGTCTGCCCCTGTATCTTTCGGCTGCCGGCGTGGATCAGGGCGTGACGGACGGCGCGGAATTTGCGGCGCCGTTGGTTTCTCTTACGCTTGCGTATTATCTCGAGGGCTCGCCGCGTTACCGCGACCCCGAGCTTCTGGAGCGCGCGTATCAGGGGCTTTGCCATTACGAGCAATATATCCACGAGGACGGATCGGACGATCTGCTGACCACCAACTTCCACGATCCCGCGCAGACGGGCTTTCACGTCCATTCCATTTATCTCGTGACGGAGCTGATCGCCAAGCTTTCCGCGCACACGCCCGAGGAGGACCGCCTTTTTGAAAAGATCCGTGAGATCCTTCTCCGGAACGGACGCGCCATGGCGAGGCTCGGCTTCCATACCCCCAACCACCGTTGGGTCATCAGCAGCGGTCTGGCGATCGCTTACCGCTATACGGGCGAGCAGGAATTTCTGGATGCCATCGAGGAATTTCTGCGGGAGGGCGTCGACTGCGACGAGTTCGGCGAGTACACGGAGCGCTCCGCGGGAAGCTATAACAATATCTGTAACTATTCCTTCATGGTAATGGGATATATGCTGGACAGAGAGGAATTCTTTGACTATCCGCGCCGTAATATCCGATTGATGTATCATCTGATCGAGCCCGACGGCACGGTGAACACGCTCAACTCCACCCGATGGGACAATCGGGGCGAATACACCATAGAGCCCTATTATCCGCACTACGTTCTGCTGGGACTGATCGACAGAGATCCCGAATTTGCGTACATGGCGGATACGATCTACGGAACGTACGGCGATGCCGTTCTGGGCACCCGCTCCAATCTGATCCTGACCTATCTGACGCTCCATCCCGAGATCGCGAACCGATACGGGGAGATCACGCCGCGCGCGCCCGCAAAGGACCAGAGCTGTTTTCTGCCCAACAGCCGCTACGCGAGAGTCTACAAGCCCGATCACGCGCTGACGATGACGGCGCTCTGCGCCCGCGGTCCCGTCTTTTTCCAGATGAATTACGGCTCGTCCGTGTTGCAGGCTCGCTTCGCGGGCTCCTTCTTCGGAGATCCGCATTCGCAATTCCGCGCGACGCAGATCGTACCGACGGCAGACGGATATAAGCTGATCTGCGACGAAAGGGCAGGCTACAAATCCCGGCTTCCCGACAAACCTGAAACCTCCGATTGGCGGAAAATGGATCACTCCAAGCGCAAGGTCATCAATATGCAGAATTTCCGCACGGAGATCACGGCGCATATCCTGGAGGACGGCGTGACGCTGGAGATCGAAACCTTCGGCTGTGAAAGAATCCCCACGAAATTGGAGCTCACGATGCCGCCCAACGGAAAGCTTTATACGAGAAGCATCATGACGAAGCCAAAGGCGGGAGATTACTTCTTCTTCGCGGATGACAAAGCAAAGTATTTCGTTAACGGCTTGCGTTATTTTGAGATCGAGGGTGGCTTCTTCGAGCATTGGAACGCGGAGCATATGCGCGGCGCCTTCCCTGCCGATCAGAGAAAATTCACGATCGCGATGACGGCATCCACGCCGCAGAAATCCTCCGTGACCATTCGCGTGAAAACACTGCTGGATACGGAAGAATAAATACGGCTATATCAAAGACTCTGCCTGTCCCATGCGGACGGAGCAGGGTCTTTTTGGAATGCGGAATTAGGAATGCGGAATGCGGAATGTGGAGGACGGAAGGCGGAAGGCGGAATGTGGACGGCGGAGGACAACGGCGTTTGTTCAGATGAATTTTTGAAGAGCTGCGGAATGGTACTTGATTTGTCAGCCGTCATATGATATAATGGAAACGTAATTTTACGATCAGCATCGAAAGGAGTTTTTTGATATGGGACTGATTAAAGCAGGAATTGGCGCCGTCGGCGGCGTTTTGGCGGATCAATGGAAGGAGTTCTTCTACTGTGAGGCTCTGGACAACGATACCCTGATGGTAAAGGGACAGAAGCGCATCAGCAAGCGTTCCTCCAACAGAAAAGCAAGCGATAACATTATTTCCAACGGATCCGGCATTGCCGTCGCGGACGGACAGTGCATGATCATCGTGGAGCAGGGAAAGGTCGTCGAGGTTTGCGCCGAGCCGGGCGAATTTACGTACGACACCTCCACCGAGCCCAGCATTTTTGCGGGTAAGTTCGGAAAATCTCTCGTAGAGACCTTCAAGCAGATCGGTAAGCGCTTTACTTACGGCGGCGATACGGGCAAGGATCAGAGAGTATATTATTTCAATACCAAGGATATTCTCGACAACAAATTCGGCACGCCCTCCCCGATCATTTTCGAGGTCGTCAACAAAAGATTGGGCATGAGCAAGACGGTCAACGTCAGATGCAACGGCACGTATACCTACAGCATTACGGATCCGATCCTTTTCTATACGAGACTTGCCGGAAACGCGGCGGCGGAATACCGCAGAGAACAGATCGACGCGCAGCTCAAGGCGGATTTCATCGACGCGCTTCAGCCCGCCTTCGGAGAATTGACGGAGCTTGAGCTTCGTCCCGCGCAGATCCCCGCGCACACGAGGGAGCTCAAGGACGCGATCAACCGCGCCATGCAGACGGAATGGACGGAGCGCAGAGGCATCACCGTGCAGTCCATCGCACTCGGACCGATCGCCCTGACACCCGAGGATATGAAGAAGATCGCGGAGATGGAGGACGCGGCGACGATGGGCGCGAACCCCTTCATGATGGCGGGCAGAATGACCAACGCGACGGCAGACGCCATGAACGCCGCAGCGGCAAATCCCGGCGGCGCGATGAACGGCTTCATCGGCATGAATATGGCGGGCGGCGCGATGGGCGGCGGCTTCAACGCGGCGCAGAGCTTCTACAATATCGGTATGCAGCAGCAAATGCAACAGCAGCAGATGATGCAGCAACAGGCGCAAACGGCACAGTCTGCGGACGGCTGGAAATGCGCCTGCGGCGCGACTGTGACGGGCAAATTCTGCCCCGAATGCGGAGCGAAAAAGCCCGCGCCCAAAAATGCGTGGAAATGCGCCTGCGGCGCGAGCGCGACGGGTAAATTCTGTCCCGAATGCGGCTCTCCCAAGCCCGCGGATAACGGCTGGAAATGCGCCTGCGGCGCAAGCGCGACGGGCAAATTCTGCCCCGAATGCGGCTCTCCCAAGCCCGCTGACGACGGCTGGACCTGCGCCTGCGGCGCGGTCAACAAGGGTAAATTCTGCGCAAGCTGCGGTTCCAAAAAGCCTGCGAACGCGCCCCTTTACCGTTGCGATAAATGCGGCTGGGTTCCCGAGGATCCGACCAATCCTCCGAAATTCTGCCCCGAATGCGGTGACCGCTTCGACGAAAACGACACTTGATATCGTTCCCGTATTCCCTGTCGGCGTTGCTTCGGCAGGGAATATTGCAAATAACCGAAAGGAATAAGACTATGGCTGTATTACAACAATATAAATGCCCGTGCTGTAACGGCTCCATCGAGTTCGATTCCACCGCGCAAAAAATGAAATGCCCTTATTGCGATACGGAATTTGATCCCGAGGTTCTGGCATCGTATCAGGAATCGCTGGACGGTGACGGCGAGGACGAGATGGAATGGGAATCGCAGGCAGGCACGGAATGGCAGACGGGTGAAGCCGAAGGACTGCGCTCCTATATCTGCGAATCCTGCAACGGCGAGATCGTCGGCGATGAAAACACGGGCGCGACCTTCTGCCCCTTCTGCGGAAGTCCCGTCGTGATGGCGGGTCAGTTCGCGGGCAATCTGCGCCCCGATTACGTGATCCCCTTCAAGCTGGACAAAAAGGCGGCGACGGAAGCTCTGAAAAAGCATTGCAAGGGTAAAAAATTGCTTCCGAAGCTGTTTTTCGAAGAAAATCATATCAATAAAATCCAGGGCATCTACGTTCCCTTCTGGCTCTTCGACACGGATGCCGACGCCAACATCCGTTACAGAGCTACGCGCGTGCGCCATTGGAGCGACAGCGATTACGATTATACGGAAACGAAATATTACGCGATCCACCGATCGGGCAATCTCGGCTTCTCTCACGTTCCCGTCGACGGATCCACGAAAATGGCGGACGCGCTGATGGAGTCCATTGAACCGTTTGACTTTTCCGACGCCGTGGATTTTCAGACGGCGTATCTTTCCGGCTTCTTCGCGGATAAATACGACGTGGATTCCGACCAAAGCGTTTCCCGCGCGAACGAAAGAATCCGCAAAAGCACGGAGGAGACCTTCGCTTCCACCGTCAAGGGCTACAGCACGGTCACGACCGAGCATACCGATATCCGATTGCGAAACGGCAAGGCAAAATACGCGCTCTATCCCGTCTGGGTCCTGAATACGACGTGGGAGGGCAAGCAGTACACCTTCGCCATGAACGGGCAAACGGGTAAATTCGTCGGCGATCTCCCGATGGATAAGAGCGCTTACGCGAAATGGCTTTTCGGCATCGCGGGCGCTTGCACGGCGCTCGGCATGGCGCTCTCCGGTCTGATCTGGTTGTTATAAGGAGGGAAATACAATGAAAAAGATCGCTTTGATATTTCTCCTTGCCCTGAGCATTTGCGCGTTCTCGCTGAATCTCGTATGCGCGGCGGGCGCGCCCCGCCTCGTTGACCAAGCGGATATTCTGACCTCTTCGGAGGAGAGCCAATTGCTCTCGCTCCTGAATGAGATCAGCGAACGCCAGAAGATGGACATCGTCGTCGTTACGGTGGATTCTCTGGGCGGTAAAAGTCCGAGAGCGTACGCGGACGATTATTAC
Organism: Clostridia bacterium; assembly: GCA_017412045.1. GTDB lineage: Bacteria > Bacillota > Clostridia > Oscillospirales > CAG-272 > QALR01. Next base: position 1,402 of record JAFQOX010000140.1, on the reverse strand, counting down.
GACTACAACGGCTACGGCGCGGACGGCATCCTTCTGCTCATTGCCATGGATTCGAGAGATTATTATATTTCCACGACGGGCTACGGCATAGAAGCGGTGACCGACGAGGGGCTTTCGTATATGGAGGACCGCTTCGTCGATGATCTCAGCGACGGCGATTACGCTTCCGCTTTTACGACCTACGCGGAGCTGTGCGACGATTTTATCACGCAGGCGAGAAGCGGTGATCCTTACGACCGCGGCAATATGCCGAAATCCAATTTCCCGTGGGGACAAAATCTTCTGATCTCTCTGGCGGTTGGCTTCGTGATCGCCTTTATCGCGACGGCGATCATGCGCTCGAAGCTGAAGTCGGTACGTCCGAAATCGGGCGCTTCCGATTACGTCAGACAGGGAAGCTTTCAGCTCACTCGTTCCAACGACCTCTATCTCTACAGAAGAGTCACGCGCCGCGCAAAGCCGAAGGACAACGGCTCGGGCGGCTCAAGCACACATAGTTCTTCCTCGGGCAGAAGTCACGGGGGCGGCGGCGGAAAATTTTAAAATAAAGCGGGTTCGATGGGAAAATAAATTCTTGTTTGAAAGTGAGATACATCTCTTTTTTGCGGGCGAACTGTGTTCGCCCGCAAAAAAGAGATTTTTGTATTGAACTCACGTTAAAATAAACGAAAAGGAACGCTGAATCATGAATTTTTATGAAATTGCAAAAAACAGACAGTCCTGCCGCGCTTACGATCCCTCTCTTGCGGTAGAGCAGGAAAAGCTGGATCGGATTCTGGAATCCGCCCGTCTCGCGCCTTCCGCCTGCAACGGTCAGCCCTATCTCGTTACGGTTTGCAAGGGCGAAGCCGCAAAGAAGGTCGCAAAGGCGACGCAGGGCATGGGCATGAATAAATTCGCTTCCGACGCGCCCGTCATGCTCGTCATCTCCGAGCAGCCCTACGTCAAAACGGCGGCGCTCGGCGCGAAGGTGAAGGGAAACGACTACCGTTCCATCGACATCGGCATCGTCGCCGCCTATATCACGGCGGAAGCGGCGGCGCAGGAGCTGGGAACCTGCATCCTCGGCTGGTTTGACGATAAAACGATCCGCGAGATCTGTTCTCTCGACAGCGCGGTGCGTCTCGTCATCTCCCTCGGTTATCCGAAAGAAGGGGATAAACTGCGCGAAAAAAAGAGAAAAGATCCGGACGGTCTTTTCCGTACGGTGGAATAGATCCAATCGAAACGAACGGCAACCTCACGGTTGCCGTTTCAGACCGTCGAAAAAGCCATGTAGAAAATTCAAAAATAAAAAGTTGCACAAAGCTGGAAAGGCTCCCTCTGCACATTATGCGAAGCATAATGTAGGAGCTGGATTTTGCGAAGCAAAAGACTGAGGGAGAGTGCGTGATTCAAGAAT
>JAFQOX010000139.1 GCA_017412045.1 Clostridia bacterium | reverse complement strand
AATTTTTTAAGATTTTTTTAATATTTTTTATTCTTTTTTGAAAATGAATTGTTTATATCGTTTTATTGATCCGTTTCAATTCCAATTTCACGTTTTTTCTCCTGTTTTCAGTCGAATTTCTTTGAAACTTTTTTTCATTTTTCCGGGATTTTTCTCTTTTTTATGAAAATTTTTTTGAAAAAAACTTTTCAAAAAATGATTATTATTTAAAAAAATCTCTCCGAAAAAATCCGGAGAGATCCATTTTTATCTGTATTTTTCCAAACGGTAGAGCTGTTCTTCATCCACAATATTTTTTCCGTCTTTATAGGTATACCCCATTTTTTTATAAAATTCGCACGCGGTCACGGAAGCCGGGATCTCCACGCGCTTTGCTCTCAGAAAGAATTCGTCTTGCTCCAACGCTTCCATGATTTTTCGTCCAACGCCTCTGCCCTGCCATTCCGGTAAAACGAACACGTTAAAGAGGCTGCTTTCATCCTCCCTTCCCCAATAGGGACCGATCGCGCCGCAACCGACGATCAAGCCGTCTGCGCAGATCACGTAAAAATGCGTCCATTCTGCTCTTTGGACTACGCCCTGAGGACTAAAAAGTCTGACGTCATTTTCAATATATTCTTCCGAATAATCTTTTCTGTTTGACGTTCTCAACGTTTTTATAATCAATTCCGATACTGTCGGCGCGTCATTGGCTTCAAATCTTCTGACATAATATGAATTTTTCATGTTTCTCCTTTTATTCGATCTTATATTTTTTCCGCCGTAGAAAAAATTCTCAGAAATACAAAGCCTTCTGAGAATTTTCTATATATGATATATAACGGCTCAATTATGCATCCTGCGCGATTTCTCCTGCTTTCTTCAAAGCAACCTTCGTGAGCATGGGGCCAACGATTTCATATACGAGCGTTGCGCAAAGAACGACAGCCTGAATCTTCTTACCGAGATCGGATTGACCGAGAGCGGTAAATTCGTTCAGAGCAATCGTCGCCATACCGACGGCGACACCTGCCTGCGGCAAAAGCGTGATACCGAGGTATTTGCAAACGTTGGGGTCTGCCTTGACTGCGCCAGCGCCCGCCATAGCGCCGAAATACTTACCGAGCGAACGGGCAATGATATAGAGCGCGCCAAGAACGCCGACGGTCGGGAGAACCTCCAGATTGAGCTCCGCGCCGGAAATGACGAAGAACAGCATGAACAGCGGAGGCGTCCAACGCTCGGAGCCGTCCAGAATACGGTCCACGTCCTTACCGAAGTTACAGAGAACCGCGCCGATCATCATACAAAGAAGAAGCGAAGAAAGATGCCAGATTTCCGAAAGCGCCACGCCGAACAAGGTCGCCGTAATGCAAAGGCTGAGTCTGTTTGCGCGGGACTTGAACACTCTCGTACAAGCGGCAAGAATCACGCCCAGAACCAGACCAACCACCAAGGAAAGAGCAATCTCTCTCAGGGGTTCCAGAAGCATCGTTGCTACGCCAAGCTTCGCGCCGGAAGCAAGAGCGACGCCGATCGCATTGAAAATAGAAAAGATCATCAGACCGATCGCGTCGTCCATCGCAACGACGGGAAGCAAGGTTTCCGTTACGGGACCGTGTGCCCTGTACTGACGGACAACGAGAAGCGTTGCCGCAGGAGCCGTTGCCGTCGCGATCGCGGAAAGAACGAATACGACGGGCCAATAATTTTCACCCAGCAAGCCGAGCATACCCGCGCCCGCAAGAACGGCAAACACGACGATTACGGTGCCGATCGCCTGGAAAAACGTGATGATCGTTACGTTTTTACCCAATCTTCTGAGGGTAGAAATCTTGAATTCTCCGCCGATCGAAAAAGCGATAAAGCCGAGTGCGAGATTCACGATAATACCGAAGCCTTCAATCGCCTCGTGAGAAATAATCGAAAAACTGCCGTTTGTGATCAGATTCCAAAAGCTGGGTCCGATCAGCAGACCGCCGATCAGGTACGCGGTTACGTTCGGCAATTTAATCAGCTTGATAATTCTCGAGAAAATCAAGCCAATCGCCATGGCGATTCCAAGAGAAAGTAAAATATTTTCCATAAAATCCTGTTTTGACCTTCCAAAGTTATTTTATTTTCATTGTCTGATCCGATCCGCGTTATGCTTTCTTTTTCACATAGCCGTCTACGGAAGAAACCGGTACCGTAAAAGCGATACCCACGTCGGGACGGTCCAAGCCGCCCGTCACCTGATTGACGATGGAACGAACGCCGTCGACCTGAGAATCCTCCAGAAGGATCACGATCGTTTTATTCGTACCGTTATCGGGATGCAAATAGCGGCGCAGAGAGCCGAAGATCGCGGGAGGCTCGGTCATATCGTGTCCGACATACTGAACGACACCCATGGAATCGTAAACGGTCGCGCCGTGAATACCCGCATCCATCAATTCGTGGATGATGGTAGTCATACATTCGATCTTATTCAGAATCAATACGTAAAGCTGCATAGAAAAATTCCTCCTATATATTAAATGGATTTCGTTCCAATTATAACACCGCAGGCAGATCAAGTCAAGTGGCTCGATACGATTTCCTCGGTTTTTTTTACAAATTGCTTGATACCTTCGTTATTTTATGATAAAATAAAAAGGTGGGCAACATACACCGGAAACCGAACCGCGCAGCATTTCGGTACGCTTAGCCCATCCAAGCCTTGCTTGTATGCAAGCAATGCAAAACGGCAAGGTGGATCTTGAGCAAATTTCTATGCAATCCCGATATCATCGGCAGCAGAAGTATTTTTATATCATCAAAACAAATATATTTTTCTTGAAAGGACCGGTACAGATCATGAACACGAAAAAACAGTATGCTCAAAATCTTCTTGACTTTCTGAACAACGCTCCTACCGCTTTTCAGTCCAACGACGAGCTCGTCAAAATGCTTGACGCCGCAGGCGCCATCCAATTGAACGAGGGCGATGCGTGGGATATTGAAAAGGGCAAGTCCTACTATTTTACAAAAGAAGGCACGCAGTGCGCCGCCTTCCGTATCTGCGGTGATCCCAGAGAAACGGGCTTCCGCATCGGCGCCGCGCACCAGGACGCGCCCGGCTTCCGCATCAAAACCGTTCCGTCAAAGATCGACCTCGGCATTGAACGTATGACACTGGAGGGCTACGGCGGTCTCATCGTTCACGGCTGGCTCGACCGCCCCCTCGGACTCGCGGGACGCGTTTTCGTAAAGGATGAAAACGGAGATGCAAAAGCCGTCAACGTCAATATCAAAAAACCGCTTCTCATCATTCCCAGCGCCGCAATTCACGTGGTCAAGGGTGTCAACGACGGCGCAAAATTCAATATCCAGACAGAACTCCTGCCCTTCTTCGCGCAGAACAGCGAGGGCAAGCCGAAATTCCTTTCCTATCTTGCGGAATATATGGGCGTAAACGCTTCCGACATTCTCAGCTTCGAGCTCGCTCCCTACGAAGTGTTTGACGGTTGCTTCGTCGGCGCCAACGAAGAATTTATTTCCGTTGCCAGACTCGACGACGCTTCCATGGCTTACGCCACGATGGCAGGCTTTATCGAATGCAAGGACGATTGCGGCGCATCCGATATCGCCGTCGCGTTCGACCACGAGGAATGCGGCTCCAACTCCAACCGCGGCGCGCGTTGCAACACGATCATGCAGATCATCGACCGCATTTGCGAAAAGCTCGGCTATACCGCAGAGGATAAATACCGCGCGCTCTCCAAAACGATCGCGCTCTCCGCGGATATGGCGCACGCAACGCATCCCTCCTATCCCGCAAACCACGAAATGGCTCTCCCCGTTTATCTCAACAAGGGCCCCGTCCTGAAGCTTTCCTACACGCAGTCCTACGCAACCTCCTCCAGAGGCACCGCCGTATTCAAGCTCCTCTGTGAAAACAACGGCATTCCTTATCAGATCTTCAACAATCGCAGCGACGTCAAGGGCGGCGGCACGATCGGCCCGATCCTTTCCGCCGAGCACGGCATTCTGACCATTGACATCGGCAACCCCTCTCTTTCCATGCACGCCGTTCGCGAGCTCGGCGGTACGGACGACTGCTACTACATGACCAAGCTCTTCTATGCTTTCTTCAAAGCATAAGCTCCCATCTTTTTCATTGATATAAAGGAGTCACCATGGCATTTCTTCCTATTACCAAAGAAGAAATGATTGCCCGCGGCTGGGATGCCCCCGATATCGTCGTCGTGACCGGCGACGCTTACGTCGACCATCCCAGCTTTGGAACGGCAATCGTTTCCCGTGTGCTGGAGGATCAGGGCTTCCGCGTCTGTATCCTCTCTCAACCGCAAAACGACGATGATTACCGCCGCTTCGGCAGACCTCGGCTCGCCTTTTTCGTCAACGGCGGCAATATCGACTCCATGGTCGCGCATTACACTGCCGCCAAACGAAAGAGAAGCGACGACTATTACACCGCGGGCGGCGTAGCGGGTAAGCGTCCCGACCGCGCCGTGACCGTTTATTCCAAGGCGATCCGCCGTATTTACGGCGATATTCCGCTCTGCATCGGCGGTCTGGAGGCATCCTTGCGCCGCTTTGCCCATTACGACTATTGGGATAACGCCGTCCGTCCCTCCGTTCTGATGGATACCGATGCCGATCTGCTGATGTTCGGCATGGGCGAGCATCAGGTCACGGAAATCGCGCGCCGTCTACAGGAGGGCGAGCCGATCTCCATGATGCGCGACATTCTCGGCACGGCGTACGCCATCCCCACGGGTGAATACGCTTATATCCCCAACTCTGTGGAATGTCCTCCCTTCGAGGAGGTCAAATCCCAGACGCCGGAGGGCTATCTCGCGTACGCGCGCTCCTGCCGTATTCAGCAGGACGAGCACGATGCCGTACGCGGAAAAACCGTCATTCAAAGACACGGCAAAAAGATCGTCGTACAAAATCCGCCCTCTCCTCCTCTCGAGACGAGCGAGCTCGACCACGTCTACGAGCTTCCGTACGAGAGAACGTACCACCCCTCCTACGAAGCACTCGGCGGCGTTCCCGCCATCGAGGAGGTCAAGTTTTCCGTCAACCACGTGCGCGGCTGTTACGGTGCCTGCAATTTCTGCGCGATCGCCTACCATCAGGGAAGAGCGATCACGACCAGAAGCGAGGAATCCGTCATCAGGGAAGCGGAGCTTCTCACCAAAATGCCCGATTTTAAGGGATACATCCACGACGTCGGCGGACCGACGGCGAACTTCCGTCAGCCCTCCTGCAAGGGACAGGAAAAACGGGGTATGTGCAAGGGCAGAAAATGTCTGGCGCCCGAGCCGTGCAAAAACCTCGTCGTCGATCACAGCGAATATCTTCGCATTCTTCGCCGTATGCGCGCCATTCCCGGCATCAAGAAGGTATTCATCCGCTCCGGTATACGGTTCGACTATTTGATTCTTGATCAAAATCAAGAGCTTTTCAAGGATCTCGTCCGTTATCACGTCAGCGGACAGCTCAAGGTTGCACCTGAACATTGTTCAAACAATGTTTTGAACGCGATGGGAAAGCCCAATATTGAGGTTTACGAGAAATTCCGTCACCGTTTCTACGAATTGACGAAAAGCATGGACAAGAAGCAATATCTCGTCCCCTATCTGATGTCCTCCCATCCAGGAAGCCGTCCCGAGGATGCGATCGAGCTTGCGCTCTTCCTCAAAAAAGAGGGCTTGCATCCCGAGCAGGTACAGGATTTCTATCCCACGCCCGGAACCATCTCCACCTGTATGTTCTATACGGGATTGGATCCTTATACGGAAAAACCGATCTTCGTTCCCAAAACCAAGGAGGAAAAGGCGCAGCAGCGAGCGCTCCTCCAATATTTCCGTCCCGAAAACAGACAAACCGTCATTTCCGCGCTTCGAAAAGCAGGCAGAAGCGATTTGATCGGATACGGCGAGCACTGTCTGATCCGTCCGGAAGCGCCTGCAAAAAATCAGCATTCCCCGAAGGGCAGACCTGCCGCGCAGAGCAAACAGCCGACGCAAACGCTTTCCAAGCGCGCGCACGTTTCCGCTCCGCTCAAAAACAAAAAACAGCCCAGCAGAAAAAATAAAACTTAACGGAGAATCACCATGTTTAACAGAACAGCTTTTTTTGAAAAATCTGCCGATACGCTTGCAAAAATCTACGCAAGCAGAAATCCGGAATTCGTAAAGGCGCGCTATAACGCCGCTTTCGATGAATTTGAAAATATTTACGGCAAAGCAGACAGCCTTTCCGTTTTTTCCGTTGCGGGACGCAGCGAAATTTGCGGAAATCACACGGACCATAACTACGGTAAGGTCCTCGCGGCTTCCATCGACCTCGATATCATCGCCATCGTACAAAAAACCGACGAGCCCGTCATCCGCGTCAAAAGCGCCGGTTTCCCCGAGGACGTCGTTTCTACGGAGAAGCTTTCTCCCGTGCTCATGGATACGGGCAGATCCTCCTCGCTCATCCGCGGCGTTTGCGACGGTTTTGTGAAAAACGGTCTGAAGATCGGCGGCTTTACCGCGTATACGACCTCCGACATCCTCGGCGGATCCGGTCTTTCCTCTTCCGCGGCGTTCGAGGACATGATCGGAACCATTTTGAATTATCTCTATAACGACGGCGCCGTCGATTATATCGAAATCTCCAAGATTTCCCAATACGCGGAAAACGTTCATTTCGGAAAGCCCTGCGGTCTGATGGATCAGGTCGCTTGCGCGGCGGGCGGCTTCGTAACCATTGACTTCGAAGATCCCAAAGCACCCATCGCGGAGCGCATCGCGTTCGACCTGTCTGCGAAGGGCTATTCTCTCTGTATCGTCAATACGGGCGGCTCTCACGCCAATCTGACGGACGATTACGCCGCAGTTCCCGCCGAAATGAAAGCGGTCGCGGCGCATTTCGGAAAGCCCGTTCTCCGCGGTCTGACCGAGGAACAGATCATCGCGCACGCAGCCGCGCTTCGCAAAAAATGCGGTGACCGCGCGATCCTGCGCGCACTCCATTTCATTCGTGAGAACAAGCGCGTGGAACGTATGCTGACGGCGCTCGCCGACGGTGATACGAACGAATTCCTCTCCATCATCAAGGAATCCGGCAATTCCAGCGCAAATCTTCTTCAGAATTATTATACGCCCAAGGCGCCCGCAGAGCAGGGCATCACGCTCGCCTGCGCGATCGCAAGCGAAATCCTCGGCGATGACGGCGCTTACCGTGTTCACGGCGGCGGCTTCGCGGGAACCATGCAGGCGTTCGTTCCTCACGGCCGTATGACCGCCTTCCGCGAAACCATGGAAGCGGTATTCGGAAAGGGCGCGGTCACCGAGCTTTCCGTTCGTCCTCTGGGTGCGTGCGCGGTATACCATGGTTAATATCACGGCATACACCCTTTACTCCGGATCGTCCGGCAATTGCGTATACGTCAAAACCCCCGATACGGAAATTCTCTTCGACGCGGGCGTCAGCGCCCGCGCCGTCGAGAAGGGATTGAACGATGTTCAATCCTCACTTTCTCATATTCAAGCCATTTTCGTCACGCACGAGCACTCCGACCATATCAAGGGATTGGAGGTCATTTCCAAGAAGCACCATATTCCCACGCACATGGTCACCGCTTCCGCGCGCGCGCTGATCCGCAATCCGCAGGCATCCCTTTTGAACGATTTATATCTTCACCCGTCCGTTTTTTCCGTGAAATTCGGAAATACGACGGTCCGTTCTTTTCCCACACCTCACGACAGCGCGGCTTCCGTCGGCTACACCGTGGAATACGAAGAAAACGGAAAAACGGAAAAATTCGGACTCGCAACCGATATCGGACATATCACCGAAGACATCGCTTCATCACTGATCGGGTCAAGCGCCGTTGTGATCGAAGCCAATCACGACGTCAATATGCTTTTTGCAGGCCCTTATCCCTATCATTTGAAATTGCGCATTCTCTCCGAAAAAGGTCACCTCTCCAACGAAGATTGCGCAAAATTCACAAAATTTCTCGCCGAAAACGGAACCAAGCATTTTGTGCTCGCGCATCTTTCCAAAGAAAACAATTACGCCCCGATCGCAGAAAACGCCGTCCGCGGCGCCATTTCGGAATTCAGCGAGATCCGCCTCGCCGTCGCATCGCCGGACAAGCCCGTTCTCGTCGGAAGCGATCAACCTCCGGAGCTATAATCATGTTACAAATCAATATTCTCTACGTCGGAAATATCAAAGATAAATTTTTCGCCCAAGCAGTCGCGGAATACGAAAAAAGGCTCTCCGGTCTTTGTAAGGTCAAAAATATCGAATTGAAGGAAGAAAAGCCGCCGGACAATCCGTCCGATTCCGAAATCGCGCTCGTGATCCGAAAAGAAGGAGACAGACTTCTGGAAGCCCTTCCCAAAAAAGGATATAAGATCGCGCTATGCGTGGAAGGCAACCAGATATCCTCGGAGGAGCTCGCAAAAAAGATCCAAAGCGTCACCGTATCCGGAGATTCCGAGATCACCTTCATCATCGGCGGCGCCTTCGGCATGGACGAGCGCGTCAAAAAAGCCTCGAACTTCCGCCTGTCCATTTCAAAAATGACCTTTACGCACCGTATGATGCGCGTCATTCTGGCGGAACAGATCTATCGCGCCCTGAACATTCTTTCCGGCGGAAGCTATCACAAATAAAATTATAATCCTGAAGATCGCCCTTTGACCGATCCTCAATGAAAGGAAATCAATCTATGGAATTTTATGTGGATTCGGCAGATATTGCCGTGATCGGCGCGGGACACGCCGGCTGTGAAGCCGCCCTTGCCGCCGCAAGAATGGGAGCCAAAACCATTCTGTTTACCATTTCCAACGATGCCGTCGCCAATATGCCGTGCAACCCCTCGATCGGCGGCACGGGAAAAGGACAGCTCGTCTTTGAGATCGACGCGCTCGGCGGAGAAATGGGTCGCGCGGCAGACAAGGTCATGCTTCAAGACCGTATGCTGAACGCAAGCAAGGGTCCCGCGGTCCATTCCAAACGCATTCAGGCAGATCGTATGCTTTACCGCGATCTGATGAAAAAAACAATCGAACATACGACCAATCTTTCTCTGATTCAAGCCGAAATCACCGACGTCCGTCTGGACGAAAAGGGCGCCGTTTGCGCCGTCGTCACGGAGCTTGGCGCAGTCTTTCACGTCAGAGCAGCGGTCATTTGCACGGGTACGTATCTGGATTCCCGCGTCATCATCGGCGACTATACGGCATCCTCCGGTCCCGACGGTCTGCACGCCGCGAAATCCCTGACGGCAAATCTCGAAAGACTCGGCATTCGCATCATGCGCTTCAAAACCGGTACGCCTCCCCGCATCGACAGCAGAACCATCGACTATTCCAAATTGGAACGCCAGGAGGGTGAAAAGAAGCTGACGCCTTATTCCGCAGACACCAGACAGGAGGATCTGGAAGCGCGTCCCAAGCTTCCCTGCTACATCGCCTACACCAACGAAACCACGCACGCGATCATTCGCAATAATATCGACCGCTCCCCTCTGTATTCCGGAGAAATCCACGGCGTAGGCCCCCGTTATTGCCCAAGCATCGAAGATAAAGTCGTCCGTTTCCCGGATAAGACCCGTCATCAGCTCTTCGTAGAGCCCACCGGACTCGGCACCAACGAAATGTATCTGCAAGGCTTCAGCTCCTCCATGCCGGCAGACGTACAGCTTCAGATGCTTCGATCCATCGAGGGCTTCGAGCACGCCGTTACCATGCGTTCCGCTTACGCGATCGAATACGATTGCATTGATTCCACGCAATTGGACGCTTCCCTGGGATTCAAGAGCATTCCCGGTCTTTACGGTGCAGGTCAGTTCAACGGCACCTCCGGCTATGAAGAAGCCGCCGCGCAGGGCTTGATCGCAGGCATGAACGCAACCCTCTATATCAAGGGAAAAGCGCCCGTCATGCTCACCCGGGACAGCTCCTACATCGGAACGCTGATCGACGATCTCGTCACCAAGGGAACCAACGAGCCTTACCGCATGATGACCTCCCGTTCCGAATACCGTCTGCTTCTCCGTCAGGACAACGCCGATGCCCGACTCTCCAAAATCGGACACGATGCGGGCTTGCTTTCCGATGCCGCGTATGAACGCTATCTGAAAAAAGCGCAAATGATCGCCGATGAAAAAGAAAGACTGTTCAGAATCATTCTCCCGCCCTCCGAAAAGGTCAACGCTTTTCTGACCGCGCGCGGAGAAGTACCGATCAAAACAGGCATCCGTATGTCGGAATTGCTCCGCCGACCGGAGATCACGTACGATTCGCTCGCGCCCCTGGACCCCGAGCGTCCCGAACTGCCCGATGCCGTCACCTTCACCGTACAGACGGAGATCAAATATGAAGGATACATCAAAAAGCAACTTGCCGATGCGCAAAGATTCTCGAAATTGGAAAAACGCCTGCTGCCGCAGGATCTGGATTACCGTACGATCACGGGGCTTTCCACTGAAGCAGTGCAAAAATTAAATCTGCACAAGCCCTACTCCATCGGCGCGGCTTCCAGAATCAGCGGTGTCAGCCCTGCGGATATTTCCGTATTGCTCATTTATCTGGATTTAAAGAACCGAAGAAAGAACGAGGATCCCGAAGCATGACAAAAGCAGAATTTTTTACCGCGTGCAAAGAATCCTTTGCCTTGAACAATATTTCCGAATACGCAACCGATGCTTATCTGGAAAAGTTTTATGATCTGACGGTTTTCATGCTGGAAACCAATAAGAAAATGAACCTGACTGCGCTTCGCGATGAAAATTCCGTCATCGCAAGACATATCACCGACTGTCTCCTGGCAGCCAAGCATTTGCCCAAGCCGACCAAAGGGACCCTGAAGGTGCTCGACGTCGGAAGCGGCGGCGGAATGCCTTGCCTGCCGTTCGCCATCGTCCGTCCCGATATTGAAATCACGGCTCTGGACGCCACGGCAAAGAAAACGGCGTATATCGCATCTGCCGCAGAGCATTTGCAGTTAAAAAACGTCCGTATCCTGACCGGCCGCGCAGAGGAGCTCGGCGCGAATCCCAAGCACAGAGAAAGCTTCGACGTCGTTTGCGCAAGAGCCGTAGCGGAATTGCGCGTTTTGATGGAATGGTGTATTCCCTTCACAAAAAAAGACGGCTTGTTTCTCTCTTTGAAGGGAAAAAACGCCGATACGGAGCTTCATAATGCGGAAAACGCCGTCAAAAAGCTCTCTTGCTCCCTGCTGACCGATGAAAAGATGCTTTTGCTGGAGAAAGAAGGCGAAGAAATCATTTCCGGAGAAAGACACAATCTGGTTTTCAAGAAAAACAAATCTACCGAAAAAATATATCCCCGGCGCAATGCGCAGATCATGAAAAATCCGCTGTGATTGCAAAAGCGATGTTCCACGTGGAACATCGCTTTTTTGCGCTATGCGAAATGACGCAAAATCAATCTCGTCTTTTGACACGATTCTGCTACAAGCAAAGAAGATATGATCAACTTTTTTCAATGTTCCACGTGGAACATTGAAAAATCAAAAAAATTCCACAAAACTTGACTTGATACAAACGCCATGATATAATAAAAGAGAAAATGAGATTTTCTCCGTTTGAACGGTTCACATAAACCGAAAAAAATATAAGAAAGCAGGTGTTATCTTGGCAAAAATCATTGCTCTCGCAAATCAAAAGGGCGGCGTTGGCAAAACGACCTCCGCCATCAATATCGCCGCAGCCCTCGGTGTCAAAAATCAAAAGGTTCTTTTGATCGACTTTGACCCTCAGGGAAGCGCGTCCAGCGGCGTTGGCGTCAGAAAGCCGCAAATCAAGCAAAGCGTTTACGACGTTCTGATCGGCAGATGCCGCGCAAGCGACGTCATCATCAAAACCGAATACAAAAATCTTGACGTGATGCCCTCCGGTGTCGATCTGGCCGCCGCCGAATTGGAGCTCGCGGATTTTGAAAACCGCCAGAACCGCCTTCGCGATGCGATCGCGGAAATCAAAGACAATTACCATTATATCATCATCGACTGTCCTCCCTCGCTGGGTATGCTGACCGTCAACGCATTGACAGCCGCTGACGGCATCGTGATTCCCATGCAGTGCGAATACTTTGCACTGGAGGGACTTTCCCAAATGCTGATGACCGTCAAGCAGATCAAAAAGCTCTATAATCCTTCTCTGGATTTGACGGGATTGCTCATCACCATGTATAACGGCAGACTCAATCTCTCGATCCAGGTCATGGAGGAACTGAAAAAACATTATGAGGCTAAGCTTTTCTCCGTCACCATCCCCAGAAGCGTCCGTCTCAGCGAAGCGCCCAGCTACGGAGCGCCGATCCACTATTACGACAAGAAAAACAAAGGCGCCGTCAATTACGGAAAAATTGCCAAAGAAATCATAGATCGCACCTAACGAAAAGTAGCCTTATTTTGGCAGAATGGAGTTTCATATGCAAAAGAAAAAAGCCCTCGGACGAGGATTGGATGCGATCCTCGTCGATATATACAATCCCGAAACGGAAGAAAAGCCGCAGGGTGTGACGATGGTCCGCATAGGTGAAGTGGAGCCCAATACCCATCAGCCCCGAAAATCCTTTGATCCCGCGGAGCTGGAGACCCTTGCGGAATCCATCAATCAATACGGTATGATCCAGCCGATCACCGTCCGCGCGATGGACGGAATGTATCAGATCATCACGGGTGAACGCCGCTGGCGCGCCGCCAGAATGGCAGGACTCTCCGAGGTCCCCGTCATGATCATCACAGCCGACGATAAAAAAGCCGCCGAGCTTGCGCTGGTCGAAAATATCCAGCGAAGCGATCTCAATCCCATCGAAGAAGCCATGGGCTTTACCGCGCTGATCGAAGAGCACGGTCTCACGCAAGACGAAGCGGCAAAACGAATCGGAAAGAGCCGTTCCGCCGTCACCAACAGCCTCAGACTGCTAAAATTGCCCGAAAGCATCCGCAAAATGATAGAAAGCGGATCGCTTTCCACCGGTCACGCTAAGGTGCTTCTCGGTATGACAAGTCCCGACGCGATGGAAAAAGCGGCGTTGCAGATCGTATCCCGCGACCTTTCCGTCAGAGAAACCGAAAAGCTCGTCAAAATGATGGAAGAGAGCGCAGCTCAAACAGAAGAAGAAAAAATCGTTCACGACGTTGACCATAAGCGCTCCCTGGAGCTGCTCGTACAGGAAAAGCTCGGCAGAACGATCAAGATCAGCGAAAAAGGAAAGAAAAGTTCCATCACGATCGGATATTCCGACAACGAAGATCTCGAAAAGCTTCTCGTCCTACTGTGCGGAGAATCCTTCCTGAGCGAACTTTGAATATTGTTCAAAATAAAAAATCCGACAGATTGGCGTGATACTCTTAACGGAGTATCACGCCAGTTCTATTCGCCTCCCGGCGAGTGATATTGCTACGCAGTGATATTCGGCTTACGCCGAGTGGTATTCGCTTCGCGAGTTTATGGGCGAATAGAATATCACTGTGAGGCGTAGCCGAACAATATCACTGCCCGCAAGGACAATATCACTCTTTGCGAAAGCAAAGAATATCACTAAAAAAGCGGAGAAGAGAGAGCTTCACGGAATTTTGTAACCGTGTTACTCTCTCTTCTGCTTTTATTGCCAGTTTCGCATTTATATAACAAACGCATCGGGCTATGCCCATACCCTTATTCTATTTCTCCGATAAGGACAACACCCATTTCTGTCGGATTTTTCTTTTTCGGTACGTCGCGCATCAAGGATAAAAGAAAAGCCGTTTTTTCAAACGGCTTTTCCAAATCACGTCGTATGATTATTCGTGGTCGCAGCAACCGCAGTCGCAGTCGTCATCGTCTTCGTTGCAGCAATCGCAAACGCAAGAGAATTTCGCGCCGCAAGCAGGGCATTCCACTTCGTTGAAGTCGGTGTCTTCATCGAGGCAAACGGTATCGCCGCAAGCAGGGCATTCCACTTCGATGAAATCGTCGTCGCAGTCACAGTCGCAATCTTCGTCGCAGCAATCACAGTCGCCGTCGCAGCCGTAATATTCTTCTTCGAGCGCGCCGAGGTCTTCGTCGATTTCTTCGATATAGGAATCGAGATATTCGGTATCTTCCTTCAGGCTTGCAACTTCTTTTGCGATGTCGGCAAGAACGTCGAGGATTGCATTGACAACCTTGTCATCAACGGAAAGACCTTCTGCAAGACCCTTGATGTATGCAACTTTTTCAGAAATGTTCATTGTAATTCTTCCTTTCTATTCAAAATACGGTTTGGTTTGGAAATATTTTCCAAACATCGGAAAATGCTTATAATTAAGCTCTTTCGATGTATTCGCCGGTTCTGGTATCGATACGGAGTCTGGTGCCGTTGTCGATGAAGAGCGGAACCTTGATGACAGCGCCGGTTTCAAGCGTTGCGGGCTTGGTCGTACCGGTTGCGGTGTTGCCCTTGAAGCCGGGCTCGGTGGAAACGACTTCGAGTTCAACGAACATGGGGGGTTCTACGCTGAATACGTTACCCTTGTAGGATACGAGACGGCACATCATTTCTTCCTTAACGAACTTGAAGCTGTCGGGAAGAAGATCCTGGGAAACGGGAACCTGATCGTAGGTTTCCATATCCATGAAGTAGTAGAGCTCGCCGTCGTTGTAGCTGTACTGCATATCGCGTCTTTCAACGATTGCGGGGGGGAACTTGTCCGTGGGGTTAAAAGTAGTTTCGGTTACGGCGCCGGAAATGACGTTGCGGAGCTTCGTACGAACGAAAGCCGCGCCCTTACCGGGTTTTACGTGCTGGAATTCGATAACCTGCATTACGTTACCGTCCATTTCAAATGTTACACCGTTTTTAAAATCGCCTGCGATTACCATGATAATTACCTCCAAAAAATAATGTCTGCTCAAATATTTGAGTATTGTTAATCAATTTATATTATAGCGTAAAATTTTTGAAATATCAAGTATTTCCATGATATTTTTCATGAAATTTCCGGATTTTATACAATTTCTATCAGATTTTTCGGGCTTCCCGTGATGTCCAGAGGACCGTTCTCCGTCATCTGGATCATATCCTCTATGCGGACGCCGTATTTTCCCTTGAGATAAATGCCCGGCTCGATCGTGAAGATATGTCCCTTTGCCAGAGGCTGCTTGCCCAGCGCGGAAATGCGGAGCGGTTCGTGGATCAGCAAGCCGACGCCGTGTCCCAGACCGTGACCGAAGCATCCCTCGTATCCGGCGCCGTAAATGATGTCTCTCGCCACGCGGTCAAGCTCCTCGCCCGTCATGCCCTCTCTGACGGCATCGATCGCGGCAAGCTGAGCCTTCAGGACGGTATCGTAAACCTTTTTCATATCCGCGTCCGCTTTGCCGATCACGACCGTTCTGGTCATATCGGAGCAATAGCCCTCGTAGATACAGCCGAAATCCATCGTGAGGAAGCCTTTTTCCAACGGAACGGGACGGGGAACGCCGTGGGGACGCGCGGAATTGGTGCCCGAAACGGCAATGGTGTCAAAGCTCTTGTCGGATGCGCCGAATTTTTTCATCTGATATTCCAGCTCGGCGGCGACGTCCGTTTCCTTCATATCGGGACGGAGAAGGGGGAGAAGGGCGGCGAAGGCCTTGTCCGTGATCGCCTGCGCTTTTCTGACCTTTTCCATTTCCTCGGGCGTTTTCAGCGACATCATATCGCTGATCAGCGTACCGACGGAGACGAAGGTGCAGGAGGGGAAATTCTTCTTCAGACCCTCCAGAGCGGCAACCGTCACCAGCGTATCCTCGAAAGCGACGGTGGAAATCTTTTCTTTTTCGATGATATCCGCAACCGCGCTCTTATAGGGATCCACGGAAACCTCGCATCCGATGCATTCCTTTTCCGCAGCCTCGATATAACGAAAATCCGTGTAAAAATAAGCGTTCTTCTTCGTCACGAAAAGGAAGCCGTTCGAGCTTTTAAAGTTCGTGAGATAAAACCGCGTTACGCTGTCGGTGGTCAAAAACGCGTCCACACAATCCGGCAGGCGACGCTGCAAAATTTCAATCTTATTCATCCATATAACTCCTTGAATTTATGAAATTTTATGTACTGATAAAACCGCGCGCCGTTACATATCGCTCAGCGGTCTTCCGTCCAGAGCCGCCAGTCCGTACCGCAGAGCGGCGACGGCTTTGCGGCGCGTTGCCTCGTCCTCACTCTGTAAGGCAGGGAGCATTTCCCTGAAGAATGCACCTCTGATGGAAATATCGTTTTTCAACGCCTCACAATTCAGAAGAGGAACGGAATCGTCCACAACCTCCAGATAGAAAAGTCCCAGAGAGGAAGCCTCCAGCTTTTGAGGGAAAAGCACCGTTTCCGGAGAAATCGTGCCGATCAAACGAACGCGGAGCAATACGTCCTCCCCGAAGCCTTCCTTTTCAACGGCGTTCTTTACGGCGTTGAACAAGCCGTCTTGTGCAGATACGCCCGTAATATCCACGGTCAAGCTTTCATAATGGCGTTTACACGTACGGGAGGTTCTGCAATTGACGGAAATCTGCGTCGAGTTTTTCGCCAATTCCGCAATGATCACGCTCTTCATACCGCACTCATCGAACGATCTGCCCTCGGGGCAACCGCTGTAAGCATAGCAGGTATTGCCCGCCGTTTGCTTATCGCTTCCCGCATGGGAATGACCGAGAGCGATATAATCGAACCCGCTCTTCATCATATCGGAAACGGAGATCGGACAATATTTCGATTTTCCGTCAACGTCCGCATGAGCGACGAGAATATTGATCCTTGATTTTTGGAGATATAGCTTTTTCTCCAAAGGATTTCCCGTATAGCTTCCCGATGAGAAGGCGTAGCCGTATACGTCAACGCCGATCTCCGGAAAGGAGAAGCAGGAGACCTGCTCCTTATCAAAAATATATACGTTTTTGGAGAAATTTTCCTTTCGGTAGGGACTGCGTCCCCATATATAATCTCGATTTCCGGGCGCGATCACGAATCTGCAAGAAGGAACCGAAGCGAACATGGAAACCAGAAAGCTCGTCGTTTCCTTCGTCACGAAATCGTTGTCAAAAAGGTCCCCCGCGATCACCATGATATCCGCTTTTTCGGATTCAGCCAATCGAATGATATCAGAAAAAGTTTCTCTCAGCTCATTTTTTCTTATTTTTGCCTTCTGAACGTCCAGAAGGGAGAACGGCGAATCCAAATGTATATCCGCCGTATGAATGATTTTAACCATAGGATTCTTTTCCTTTCCCGATCAGTAGTCGATATTTCTGCGGCAGTCAATATCCTGCGCAGAACAAAACGGCGGGATCGTCTCCCGCCGTTTTGCATATGTGCTTTTCCCCGCTCCGCACGGGATACGGAGGAGGGAAAATCAAAATTCAGATTTATGCCGTAAAGGTATATTCACCGGAAACGAGCTCCAGAGCGAATTCCTTTTCGTTGTCAGCGACCGTGCCGATCTCCGTCGCGGAAGCTTCGTTTTCTTTCAGAATATCCTGATATTTCTTCGGCAGATACAGCGTTGCGCGGCAGCCGAAGGGAACCTTGATATGAATGGAAACGGCACCCTCGCGGTTGGTCCAGTCACAGCAAACCTCGCCGTACATGGATTCGTGAGAAGCCGTCGCGCTTTCCATGCCGCTGTCGATCGCGGGACGGAGAATCGTGTGCGCAAAGCCGGGCTCTTTTTCATCGGGAGAAATACCGCCGACGTATTTGTAGAGGAAGGAGGAAATATCGGAGAACATATGGTGGTTATGAGAGCCGCCGCCGTTCCAGCATTCCCAAAGCGTCGTAGCGCCCAGATCGATCCATCTCTGGCATCCGGGGAACGTTCTCTGCGCCAGCATTCTGTGACCGACGTTGCCTTCGCCCATCGAGCCGAGCGTATGCATAACGAATTTATTGCCGAGAACGCCGAAATCCAAATGCCAATCCTTTTCCTCGATCTGCTGAATCAGACGGCGGAGAAGAGGCTCTCTCTCGTCCTCCTCGCAGAGGTTGAAATAAAGCATGGTCGCCGTCGCGGTCTGACAGTCACCCATAACGGTATAGGTTTCCTTGTCGAAGAATTTTTCACGGAATACCGCTTTGATCTTTGCAGCCATTTCGCTGTAGTAAATTTCGTCTTCCTTTTCGCCAAACATTTTCGCCATCTTGACGACCGTATTGGCAGCGTTGTAGAAGAAGCCGGTATCGGATACCTCGGTCGGGCACTTGTAGCTGCCCATATTCTTACCGATCGCGGGTCCTTCAAAGGGAGGACACCAGTCGCCCGTACCGTAGTCGAGCGTATAATCGGTCGTCATGGTTTCCATGAAATCGCAGTTACGCTTGATCGCATCGTAGTTCTTGCGAAGGATGGAAACGTCACCGTTGTACAGATAGATATTATAGGGAACGTTGATCAGCGCGCTGGACCAGTCGGGACCCATCAGACCGTAGTAGCCCCAGCCGGTAGAAGGAACCACGCAGGGGATCTGACCTGCGGGACGCTGAGAGGTTCTCATATCCTGACTCCATTTGGAGAGGAATGCGCGCGAACCGAAGTTTGTCAGCATCTGTTCGGAGGAAAGGGAAACGTCGCCCGTCCAACCGTTCTTTTCTCTGTGAGGACAGTCCGTAGGAACGGAGTGCATATTGGAGATCGTGGACCAGCGGCAAAGATGCTGAACGCGGTCAAGCAATTTGTCCGAGCAAGTGAAGGTACCGATATCCGCCACGTCCGTGCAGAGCGTCAACGCCGTCACGTCGGACAGAACGGGCTCGTAGTCAATGCCGGAAATTTCCACGTACTGGAAGCCGTGGTACGTAAAGATCGGATTCCATACTTCCTCGGCATCGCTCTTTTTGATGTATTTATCCGTCTGGAAAGCGCCGCTTTTTACAAAGCAACCAATCGCGCCGGTATCGATCTCCTCCTGCGCGTTGATCACGTCGGAATAACGGAAGGTGATCTCCGTTCCCGCCGCGCCTCTGACCTTGAATCTGCCGACGCCCGCCTGGTTCTGACCAATATCGAAAACGTAACCGTTTTTGCTCTTCCACATCTTTCTTGCCGTAAAGGTTTTGCGTACGCGGATGGGCTCAAACTCCATAGCGATCAATTTACCGCCGGGGCTCTTCATGATCTTGGTGCCGTCCCACGCGGAATCGTCGTAACCGGCCTCCGTCCATGCGCCGAGCTCCAGACGCGCATCGTAATATTCGCCGTTACGGATGCTGTTGAAGGTGATCGGACCCTTGGAGGATTTCCATACGTTGGGATCGGAGGTCATCACCTGCGTGCTTCCGTCCGCGTAAGTGATATGAAGCTCGCAGATCAGCTTGGGGAAATGTCTCCAGCTTGCCGCGGGCGTATTCCAGTTATCCTGCGTAAAGCAGTTATACCAACCGTTACCCAGCGCAACGCCGATCGCATTTTTGCCCGTTTTCAGAAGATTTTTGACGTCGTAAACGAGATACATCGATTCCGCATCGTATCTTGTAAACGCGGGAGAAAGCATATCGTCGCCGGTCTTCGTGCCGTTGATATAGCTTTCAAAATAGCCCAGACCGCAAATCGCCAGATACGCCGCGCTCACACCCTCATTTACGTCGAAGGTATTTCTCAGATACTGCGCTGCTTCCGCGTCGGGATAACGGCGAATCGGTTTTGCGGTGATCCATTTACCCGTCCATTTCGAAGCAAGCTTACCCGTAACGAAGCTTCCGCTCGCGGAAGAGGTTTCGCCCTCCTCGGAGGATACGTCTACCGTAATCTCGTATTTCGTAAGGGGCTTCAGCTTCTCGCCCGCGTAAGCCACGAAAAGCTGTTCCTTGGTTTCAACCGCGCCGGTATCCCATACCGTTTCTCCGCTCAAAGCCTCCTTGACGGAAACACGGCGGGTTTTCTGCGCGCCGCCTCTTTTACTGCTTGAGAGCTTATAGGAAATCGCGGGGTTTTCGTCAATTCCGCAAGGATTTTTGAGGTAATTGACCGTAATGCCGTACACTTTGAATTCAGCCATAACTTCTCCGTTCCGATCCGGACGAATCCATCGTCCGATCTGATGTTATTTTTTATTCACGTTAAGGCGCGAAAATCAATTCGCGGACCTCTGGATCATTACGTTTATTATAACACAAAATTTGGTTCATTGCAAGAGTGTTTTTTCTTTTCAGAAGAAAAAGCATCCTTTTGTTTTGGCAAAAGGATGCTTTTGAACACCGTATAGTTTACAGACCGAGGTACGCCTTCTGCCCGTCGGTGAGAGAATCGATGCGCACGGAGGTCTTCTCCAGCTTCATACGGGCTACGGAAAGATCGGTTTCCACGGGGACCGCGTACAGCTTGTGAGCAAGGCCGTGAGGCTTGGTCAGATATTCCAGACATTTCGCCTGGAGCGCAAAGCTCATATCCATGATCTCGGCAGGGTGGCCGTTTCCTGCGGCGAGATTGACCAGTCTGCCGTCCGCAAGAAGATTCAGGATCCGTCCGTCGGCCATCGTAAAGCCTTCGATGCCCGGCTTTCTCTGCGTGTTGGAAACGGCGAGGGAGAGCAGATCGTCCTGATTGATCTCGACGTTGAAATGTCCCGCGTTCGCAAGAAGAACGCCGTCCTTCATCTTTTCGAAATGCTTTTTGACGATGACGTCCTTACATCCCGTGACCGTGATGAAAAGATCGCCGAGCGCTGCCGCCTCGTCCATGGGAAGAACCGTGAAGCCGTCCATCACCGCCTCCAGCGCGCGCACGGGATTGACCTCCGTCACGAACACAACCGCGCCCATTCCCGCGAGACGGCGGGCAATGCCCTTTCCGCACCAACCGTATCCGGCGACGACGGCTTTTTTGCGGCGATCACCAGATTCGTCGTATGCATGATCGCGTCCAGGGTGGATTGACCCGTTCCGTAACGGTTGTCAAACAAATGCTTGCAATCCGCGTCGTTGATATCAATCATCGTATAATCCAGCTTGCCCTGCGCTTCTCTGATGCGCAGTCTGTGAATGCCCGTCGTCGTCTCCTCGCATCCGCCGATCAGACGATCGCCGTATTCTCTGCACGGACCGTGCAGCAATTCAATAAAATCGCCGCCGTCGTCAATCATCACGTCGGGATGGCAGGAAAGCGCCATCTTCAGATGCGCCGTATAGGTTTCCTCGTCTGCTCCGTGAACGGCGAACACGTGAACGCCGTAATCGCAAAGCGCGGCAGCCACGTCGTCCTGCGTGGAAAGGGGATTGCAGCCCGTGGAATATACGTCCGCGCCGCCCGCCTTCAGCACGGTGGCAAGGTACGCGGTCTTTGCCTCCAGATGGATGGACATCGCTATTTTTTTGCCCGCAAAGGGTTGATTCTTTTTGAAATCCTGTTCAATCGCCGAAAGCACGGGCATATAACTCTTGACCCAGTCGATTTTTTCATGTCCGCTCTTCGCGAGATCCTTGTTTTTGATGATGCTCATATGATCACTCTTTCTGTTTTTTATTTGAATTTTGTTCAATCCGTGTTTTTCTTCAGCATATGGACGGAGATGAAATCCCCGGGATGCTCCGGATGGTCCGCGATATGCTTTTCATACCAAACGATATCGTACCATCTGCCGAATTTATAGCCGCATTGACGGAAGTGCGCGACCTTGCGATACCCCATTGCCAAATGAAAGGACGGGCTTGCATGAGAGATCGTTTCGTCCTCCCGCTCCCGATAGGAAACGGCGGCGTATAAATTGGTCACGTTCTGCCGCTTCAGAATCCGTTCCAATTCTCCGTAAAGCATGGTTCCGATACCGCCGCCTCTTTCCTCTTGCGAGAGGTAGATCGCGGTTTCGACGGAATGCGCAAACGCGGCGCGCTCGCCGAGCGCCTTGGCGTAAGCATAACCGACCGCGCGCTCGCCCCTGCAAGCGACAAGGTACGGATATCGCTCCAGCACCCCGCGGATCCTTTCACGAAACGCCGCTTCGGAAGGAACCTCGTATTCAAACGTCACACCCGTTTTTAAAATATACGGTGCGTAAATATGCAGCAACGCATTCGCATCCTCGGGCGTTGCCATCCGAATTTTGATACAATCCTGTTTTTTCATCGTTCAGAACGTAATTCTCTTGATCGAGATCGCTTTTTTCGTTTTTCTGTCAAATTCCACCTCGATGCCGTGAGCGGTTACGGCATTCGCAGAGGGAATGAATTTCACGGGAAGCCCCGTCGTCATTTTTTCAATGATGCATTCCGGCTTGATCCCCAGAACGCTGAAATCCGGTCCGCACATACCGACGTCCGTGATATACGCCGTTCCTCCGGGCAGAATACACTCGTCTGCCGTCGCCACGTGCGTGTGCGTTCCGTAAAATAAGGAGATTCTTCCATCCAGATAAAATGCGAGCGCCTGCTTCTCCGAGGTTGCTTCCGCGTGAAAATCGAGCACGGAAATATCGTATTTTCCTTCGTATCGCGCAAGAATTTTTTCCACCGTAAAAAACGGATTTTCCAGCGGCTCCATCATGACGACCCCCAGAAGATTGATGACCAGCACCGTCATGCCCGCCGCGTCCGCCAGAACCGCGCCGTCGCCCGGGACGGTCCCCGGATAGTTCGCGGGCCGCAGAAGCATGGTTTCTTCTTCAAAGAGCGTTTTCGCCTCGTAACGCTTAAAAGCGTGATTCCCCGTTGTAATGACGTCCGTGCCTGCGGAAAAAAGCATATTGACCGAATTTTTATCAATACCGTTGGTTTCCGCGCAATTCTCTCCGTTGACGATCACGAAATCGATGCCGTGATCCTTGCGATACCGCCACAGACGGTCGCATACGTATTTACAGGACAGAGAACGGCTGACGTCGCCTAAAACTAAAATTTTCATTCTTTTGTCCGTTTCCTTTTATACGAATGATTTTTGATTGTATATACTTATAGTCTACCATAAATTATGCACAATTTCCACAGTTATTTCAAAGATTTTCAAAATATTTTTTATGCCGTGAGAATTTGTGCAGAACGCGCCTTGGCGCTTTGCATTGTTTATACACAAAACGGATCACGAAAGGCGAAAAACCTGCGGCGAGCGTTGTACGCCTTTTAAAAGGTATGAAGAAACCTGCACACATCAAAATTTTTTACTTGATTTTATTATTATATTATGATATAATATATAATAATTATATATATACAGTAATGGTCCGTTTTCGCTTTTTCGGAAAGCGCCGAAAATAAATTCACAAAGAAAAGAGGGATAATGTTTTGAACTCCAATCAGTCCATCTGGAACATTGTATATGATGAAATATTAAAAAAATACTCCGGAGCCGTCATTGATCTCTGGTTCAGCAATTTCGAGCTGGAATATTTTGACGACGAGCGCGCGTGGATCACGACGACGAGCGAAGCCTTCGTGGATCTTTTCAATAAAAAGTACGCTCCCGACATCGCCGCTATTTTTGAGCAAACGCTGAATTTCCACGTCGACGTACAGTTTTTTGCAAAATCCTCCTTCAATCCGGATACGGCGTTCCGGGTCGCCAAGCCCACGGCGCCGGCGATCCGCGAGCAGTCCCCCGTCAAGGAAAAAGACGACGAGCCCACCCACGATACCGCTTTCATCGGTGAAAAAGATTATACGTTCGATAATTTTATCGTAGGAAGCTCCAATAAGCTCGCGCACGCGGCGTCCGTTGCCGTCGCAAACAATCCCGCGGAGCAATACAATCCGCTTTTTCTGTACGGCCCCAGCGGCCTCGGAAAGACGCACCTGATGAAGGCGATCGCCAACGAGGTCAAACGCAATAAGCCCGACTTCAATATCATTCTGATCAAGGGCGAAGATTTTACGAACGAGCTCGTTCGCTCCATCGAAAAAAAGACAACCACCAAATTCAAGGAAAAATACCGCAACGCGGATATGCTTCTGATCGACGATATCCAATTTATCGCGGGAAAGGTATCGACGCAGGAGGAGTTTTTCCACACCTTCAACTCTCTTTACGACGCCGGAAAGCAGGTCATCCTGACCTCCGACCGTCCCCCCAAGGATATTCAACATCTGGAGGAACGGATCCAAAGCCGCTTTGAAGGCGGCCTGATCGTCGATATTCAGCCGCCCGAAACCGAGCTTCGCATCGCCATCCTGAAAAGAAAAGCGCAGCTTTTGAACGTCAATCTGTCCGACGACGTGCTGAATTTTCTCGGGGAAAACGTCAAGAGCAACATTCGACAATTGGAGGGCGTTATCAAAAAGCTCGGCGCGTACAGCTTCGTGAACGGTACGAAAATCACCGTCGATACCGCGCGTAACGTACTCTCGGGCGTCATTTCCGGCACCATTCCTCCAGCGCTCGTAGCGGAACAGATCATCGAAAATATCTCCAAACGCTATAATATCGCCATTGAAGACATCAAAAGCAAAAAACGTACGACGGAAATCGCACTGGCGCGTCATATTGCCATTTACGTCATTCGCAACGTCACCAATCTGTCCTTACAAAATACGGCGAAAATCTTCGGCCGCGATCATACGACGATCCTGTCATCCATAGACGTCATCAAAAGCAAGATGTCCGGCGACAGCGCCTTTGAATACGAAATCAACAGCATCTGCAACGAATTTTCTTGATTTTTACATTCCATTCCCCGCGCGAAAAAAGAAACGCTTCCGTTTTCTTTTTTCACACAATAAGTTTTCCACAGTTTGTGGAAAACATCGTGGAAAACTCGAAAAATCCCGCCTGATCTTGCTTTCCATTTGTTGAAAACTTTCTGACTTTTCCATAACGGGCGCGGATCTTTCCCTTTTTACAAGAAAAATATACGGTATTTTTTTCCGCTTTCCGGCACCTGCTTTCGGAAATTTCACCCGTCTCGATCTTTTCCACAATTTTTATCACATTTTTTACTTTTCCACATCCCTGCTTTTCCAGATTTTCAACACGCTCGCATCATCGGAAAAGTTATACACAAAACGGCAAATATTTTCCTCGCGCTTTCCCATATGCAAGGCATATCGAATTTCGCGGAAAAAGCAAGGCCGTTGCTGCTTTTCCGGACTTTTCCCAATTTTCCACACGATCTAAAACAAATACTCCTAAATGATTCTTTTTATTTGTTTTTTTAAAACGAAAAATAAATTTTCGTAAAATTTCTCTTGTGGAAAAACAAAATATTTCCTTTTTCGCCCCGTTTCAAAAAGGATTATTCCATAAAGAAAGGATTTCTGTACTATGAAAGTAACTTTTACGAAAGAAGAGCTTCTTCTTGCCATAACCAAATCTCTCGGTTGCGTTTCCACGGAAAAAACGATCAACTCGATTGAAGGTATTCTGATTACAACCATCGGAGAGGATAAATGTCAGCTTTGCGCTTACGACCTTGAAAAAGGCATCAAGATCGTGATCGGCGCGCAAGTGGAATCCGGAGGCGTTATCGTTATGAACGGAAATAAACTTTCCAATATCGTAAAATATATGCCCGGAAACGTTACGATCGAAACCAATCCGGAGGAGGAAAGCGGAATGGCAGTTGTTTCCAGCGGCCGTTCCAAATTCCAGATTCATTATATTTCCGGAGATACGTTCCCGCAGATGCCTGAATTGAATCCGGACAGAAAATTCTCGCTTCCTCAAAAGCTTCTCAAAAAATTGATCAGCCAAACCATTTTCGCGGTTTCGCAGGATGAAACGAGACCTGCCCTGATGGGACTTTATTTCGAAATTACGGAAAACACCGTAACCGTTGTCGGCTGTAACAGCTACAGTGTCGCGATCCGGGAAAACAAGGTCGAAACGAACGTGACCACCAAAAGGGGAGAAACGGAAATCAATTTCATTATTCCGGTCAAAACGGTGGCGGAGCTTTCCAAGCTGCTGGCGGATAAAGACGATCCGATTCAATTCTCTCTGACCAGAAAACACGCGCTTTTCTATTTCGGTATGAAATGCGGCGCCGAAGATAAAGAGGCTGTGCTCTTCTCCAGACTGATCGACGTTCCTTATATTGATTACAGAAGATTTATTCCGAAGGAAAGCAAAACCTTCGTTGAAATTGAAAGAGACGCCTTGGAGGACTCGATGGAAAGAGCATCCATCGTTACGGAAGAACGTATCGTCGGACAGGCAAAGAGCGTGGTCCGCTTCCACTTCAAGGACAATATCCTTGCTGTCAGCGCGCTTTCCGTCTCGGGCAATTTCTTCGATGAGATCAACATTGAAAAGACCGGTAACGATCTGGAAATCGGCTTCACCTGCAAATATCTGCTTGAAATTCTTCGCGCGACGGATGCGGGAACCCTGAAGCTCTCCCTGACGTCCTCCTATATGATCATGGTGATCGAGGGCGCCAATACGGAAGATACCGATTCCAGATTCCTGTATCTGGCTCTTCCCGTCAAGCTCAGAGATTAAAACGATGTATCTGAATGAAGCCACGTTCGAAAATTACAGGAATATTTCTTCGTTCTCCTTTTTATTTGACCGTGAGATCAATATTCTGTACGGTAAAAACGCGCAAGGAAAAACGAACGTGATTGAAGGAATTTATCTGTTCGGAAACGGAAAAAGCTTCCGACACGCAAGAGAAAGGGATCTGATCCGATATGATTCCGACCATGCGCGGATCACGATAGCCTATACCGATTCCGCGCGGGAAAATCGAATGCAGTACCGCATTTCCAGAGAAGCGCCGAAGGAAATTTCCAAAAACGGTATCAAAATCGGAAAAATGTCCGGATTCATCGGCAATTTCAAGGCCGTGCTTTTCTGCCCCGAGCATCTGTCCATTGTCAAAAATGAGCCTGCCGAGCGCAGAAGCTTTCTTGACGGCGCGATCTCCCAATTTCACCGTCCCTATCTCGCGGCGCTGATGGAGTACAAGAAGTTGCTGGAGCAAAGAAACGCGCTGCTGAAAAATTATGAAAAAAACAAAGAAGGCTTTTCCCTGACGGCGGAGGTTCTTTCCGAGAAGCTCGCCGCGGACGCCGCCTTCATTACACAGACCCGCGCGAACTATCTGCAACGTCTGTTTGCATTGGTCAACGAATATCTTCTCCAGATGACGGGCGGACGGGAAACCGTGGATTTCCGCTATCTGTCAGCGATTATGCGGGATGATCTCTCACAGCTGTTCGACAGAGACGAAAATTTCAGAAAATATCAATATATATTTTCCAAGGATCTGCAAAAGGAAGCCATCATCGGGACGACGCTGTCCGGCTCGCATAAGGACGATTTTGAAATCCTGCTGAACGGAATGAACGCGAAATATTTCGCATCCCAGGGACAGCAACGGAGCATCGCTCTTGCGATGAAGCTCGCCGAAGGAGAATTGTCCAGACAGGAGAGCGGAGAATATCCCGTCTTTTTGCTGGACGACGTACTGTCGGAGCTGGATCGGGAAAGAAAAAAATATATTCTTTCCGAGCTTCACGGCAGACAGGTGATTATCACCACTTGCGATGAAAACGATTTCAAGGATATTTCCAACGCAAAAAAAATTTACGTGGAAAACGGAACGTATACCTATATATAATATGTAAAAATATGTAAGAAAGGATGGATACGCATATGAAATTATCGATCGCTCCCATCGCTTTGCATCACTACTTTGATACGGATAAAGATCAAAGAACCATATTGGAAATCGTAAAAGAATGCGGGTTCACTTGTGTGGACTACGATATCAAGGCAGATTATCTGAACGGCGATTACGAGGAGCACGCTCAAAGACTTCGTGAGAATCTCGCGGAGCTGGGAATGTCCGCGCCGCAGGGGCACGCGCCGATTCAGAATCCCTTCGAGACGGGGGACGGCACGGACGTGGAGATTTTCCTCCGCTCGCTTGAATTTTGTAAAATCGCGGGCATCCCGCAGGTTGTCATTCATTCCTGCGAGATCAAAGGCGCATCCCGCGAAGAATTCATTGAAAAAAACGTGGATTTTTACCGCCGACTGATTCCCTGCATGGAAAAGACCGGCGTTTGCGTCTTGCTTGAAAATATCGGTCATTACGAGCAGGATTACTATTTACGGAACGGCATGGAGCTCAGAGAATTGATCGACCGCATCGACCATCCGATGTTCGGCGCCTGCTGGGACGTCGGCCATGCAAATCTTTTCTGGAAAAAGGATTGCGAGCAGTACAGCTCCGTCGTCGCGCTCGGCGATAAGCTCAAGGCGCTCCACGTTCACGACAACGCGGGATATTTTGAAAAATCACACAGACATCACCGTATTGATATGCATACGATCCCGTACTTTTCTCTCTACGACAGCGTGAACTACGACGCGCTGATTCAGGGCTTGATCGATATCGGCTATCAGGGCACCTTCAACTTCGAGGTCAACGTACCCGTCAAAACCGTACGCTATTCCTTTGAATACAAAGGCGAGATCGTCCGCAAGCTGGAGAAATTGCCCATTGATCTTTTGAAGCAAATGAACGTGCTCCTGTATAATATCGGTAAGCATATGCTGGAGACCTACGGCATTTACGAAGAATGAGAGCCCGTTTGACAGGAGTAACGATTCATGTACCTTCACGCGGGAAACAACAAGAACATCAGGATCACCGATATCGTCGGCATTTTCGATACGGATACTGCCACGATATCCAAGATAACGAAGCAATATCTTTCGGGATGCGAAAAAAGAGGGGAGACCGTCAACGTCTCCTACGAATTGCCCAAGGCGTTCATCCTGACGTCCGAGGGGAACGGCGTTCCGAAAAACAAAGTATATTTTTCGCAGCTTTCCGTCAAGACGCTTTGCCAAAGAGCGGATGATCCCCTGAAATGATCGGGGATGCGACGGAAAAGGAAAGAGCGAGCATCAAAATCAGCATTTATCAACGTTTATCAATCGGAAAATTCCGATCTGATCGGAGTTTTCAGAAAGGAAGATATAAAACTTATGGCGGAAAATCAAAACACCGAGAAAAGAGTCTATGAAGACAGCCAGATTCAGGTCCTGGAAGGCTTGGAGGCTGTCAGAAAGAGACCCGGTATGTATATCGGATCGACTTCGCAAAGAGGACTTCATCATCTCGTATACGAAATTGTGGATAACTCCATCGACGAGGCGATGGCGGGAATCTGTAACCAAGTGGACGTTACCTTCCACCCCGACGGCAGCGTGTCCGTTCAGGATAACGGCAGAGGTATTCCGAGCGGTATCAACCAAAAGCTCGGCATACCGACCACGGAGGTCGTCTTTACCGTTCTTCACGCCGGAGGTAAATTCGGCGCGGGTGGCTATAAATTTTCGGGAGGTCTGCACGGCGTCGGCGCTTCCGTCGTGAACGCGCTTTCCGTCTGGACGGAGATCGAAAACTGCCATGCGGGACAAATGTATACCGAACGCTTTGAACGCGGCAAGGTAGCGCGTCCCTTTACGCACATCGGTCCTTGCGGAGACAGACACGGGCTTTACGTCAGATTTATGCCCGATGCTGAAATCTTTACGGAAACGACGGAATTCGATTACAATACCATTCTCAACCGTATGCGCGAGCAGGCGTTTCTGAATGCGGGCATCAAAATCACGGTTACCGATGCCAGAGGCGAGGATACGCTGGTCAACGAGCTTTGCTACGAGGGCGGCGTCCGCAGCTTCGTTGAGCATTTGAATGCGATCAAGCACGGAGAGGTGCTTCATAATGTGATCTATATGGCGACGGAGACCGACGATAAATCCGTGGAAATCGCGATTCAGTACAATGACGGCTATAACGAGACCATGATGTCGTTTGCCAATAACATCGTCACGCCGGAGGGCGGTACGCACGAGGAAGGCTTCAAGACCGCGATCACCCGCGTCATTAACAATTACGCGAGAAAGAAGAATTTCCTGAAGGACAACGACAGCGCGCTGTCGGGCGACGACGTGCGCGAGGGTATTTGCGCCGTGATTTCCGTGAAATTGCAGGAGCCTCAGTTTGAGGGACAGACGA
Source organism: Clostridia bacterium (assembly GCA_017412045.1). GTDB lineage: Bacteria > Bacillota > Clostridia > Oscillospirales > CAG-272 > QALR01. The sequence continues at coordinate 9,689 of JAFQOX010000139.1, read as the reverse complement.
AGGGCAAGCTCGGAAATTCGGAGATCCGCGGCTTCGTCAGCAATCTGGTCACCAATAAGCTCAATGAATTTTTTGAAGAAAATCCTGCCGTGGCAAAGATCATCATTGACAAAGCCATCGCCGCCTCCCGCGCGAGAGAAGCGGCGAGAAAGGCGAGAGAAAACGCGAGAAGAAAGAGCCCTCTGGAGGGTGCGGGACTTCCCGGCAAGCTTGCCGACTGTCATGAAAAGCGTACGGAATTCACGGAGCTGTATCTGGTCGAGGGTAATTCCGCAGGCGGCTCCGCAAAGGACGGCAGAGACAGCCATTTCCAGGCGATCCTTCCGATGAGAGGTAAGGTTCTGAACGTGGAGAAGAGCCGTCTGGACAAGGTTTACTCCAACTCCCAGCTGATCCCGATCATTCAGGCTCTGGGATGCGGCATCGGCGAGGATTTTGATATGTCCAAGCTTCGTTACGGCAAAATCATCATCATGGCCGACGCCGACGTGGACGGCTCGCACATTCAGATCCTGCTTCTGACGTTCTTCTTCCGTCATATGAGAAAGCTGATCGAGGACGGTCATATCTATCTGGCAAAGCCGCCGCTTTTTAAGGTTCACAAGGGTAAACAGATCCGCTACGCCTTCTCCGATGAGGAAAGAGATATTTATATCAGGGAGCTCGGCAACGGCGCGCAGGCGGAGCGTTACAAAGGTCTTGGTGAAATGGACCCCGAACAGCTCTGGGAGACGACTATGGACCCCGAAACGAGAACGCTTCTGCGTGTCGGTATCGAGGATGCGATGGCGTGCGACGAGATATTCTCCGTTCTGATGGGTGACAAGGTAGAGCCCAGACGCAAATTTATCGAAGAAAACGCAAAATATGCAGTGGACCTCGATATTTAAAAGCGAAGAGAGGTGAAGACAAATGGAAAACAGAGATATAGCTTACGAAAATCAGAAGATCGTTGACGTAGAAATGGGCAAGCGCGTACAGAAATCGTTTATTGAATACGCAATGAGCGTTATCGTTTCCCGCGCGCTTCCCGACGTACGCGACGGTCTCAAGCCTGTGCACCGCAGAATTCTGTACTCAATGTATCAGGAAAAATTGACGTACGACAGACCGTTCTGCAAATCGGCAACGACGGTCGGCAACGTGCTCGGACGCTACCATCCGCACGGAGACGCTTCCGTCTACGACGCGATGGTCCGTCTGGCTCAGCCCTTCAATATGAGATATACCCTGGTAGAGGGTCACGGTAACTTCGGTAACGTGGACGGTGACGGCGCGGCTGCTTACCGTTATACGGAAGCGAGACTTTCCAAGCTCGCCAACGAAATGATGACGGACATTGAGAAAAACGTCGTCGATTTTTCTCCGAACTTTGACAACAGCAGACAGGAGCCGCAGGTATTGCCCTCCCGTTTCCCGAACCTGCTGGTCAACGGCTCCGTCGGTATCGCGGTCGGTATGGCGACGAATATTCCTCCCCACAATCTCGGGGAGGTGATCGACGGTACGATCTATTTTATGAAGCACCCCGATGCGACGGTTCCCGATCTGATGACCTTCATCAAGGGACCCGATTTCCCCACGAGCGCGATGATCTGCGGTACGTCGGGCATTTATCAGGCGTACCAGACCGGCAAGGGCAGAATCATCGTTCGCGCCAAGGCGGACGTGGATGAGAAAAAACGCCGTATCGTCATTACGGAAATTCCCTATCAGGTCAATAAGAGTATGCTCGTGGAATCCATCGCTGACCTCGTGAAGGACAAGCGTGTGGAGGGCATTACGGCTTTGCGCGACGAATCCGGCAAGGCGGGCATGAAGATCGTCATCGAATACAAGCGTGATGCGAACGGTCAGGTGATCCTGAATCAGCTTTACAAATATACGCAGCTCCAGGATACCTGCGCGGTCAATATGATCGCGCTCGTGAACGGCGAGCCCAAGGTGCTGGGCTTGCGTGAAATCCTCAGCAATTACGTCGCCCATCAGGAGGAGGTCGTTCGCCGCAGAACCGTATTTGATCTGGAAAAAACGCGCGCGCGCGTCCATATTCTGGAGGGCTTGAAGCTGGCTCTGGACAGCATTGATCAGATCATCGATACCATCAGAAAGAGCTCCTCCAAGCAGGATGCGAGGGATGCTCTCGTGGAAGGCTTCGGTCTTTCTCAGGCGCAGGCGCAGGCGATCGTGGATATGACGCTGGGCAGTCTGGCAGGTCTCGAAAGAATGAAGATCGAGGATGAATTGGCAAGCAAGCTCGCTTTGATTGCAGAGCTGGAAAGCATTCTTGCGGATGAATCCAAGCTTCAGGAGATCATTGAAAAGGAGCTTCTTGAGATCAAGGAGAAATTCTCCGACGTCAGACGCACGCAGATCGCGGATGCGATCGACAATATCATTGACGAGGATCTGATCGACCGCCACGAATGCGTGATCACCATGTCCGGCGCGGGTTACATCAAGCGCGCGCCCGCCGCTACGTATACCGCGCAGAAGCGCGGCGGTAAGGGTATCATCGGCATGGCGACCAAGGAAGAGGACTACGTGAAGGACGTCATCATCGTAAACTCCCACAGTTACCTGCTCATGTTTACCGACAAGGGTCGCGTTTATATGAAAAAGGCATATATGATCCCCGAAGCCTCCAGAACGGCGAAGGGCACCAATATCGTGAACGTCATCGACCTTCAGGAGGGCGAAAAGGTGACCTCCGTCATTTCGGTTGCCGGCTTTGAAGAAAACGAATATTTCGTGATGGTAACCAAAAAAGGCGTCGTCAAGCGCGCGAATGTCAAGGATTTTGAGTATCAGAGAAAGGGCGGTAAGATCGCCATCAATCTGGATGAAGGCGATGAACTCGTCTTTGTCAAGCATACCACCGGTGACAACGATATCGTGATTGCAACGCACGAGGGCAAGGCCGTACGCTTCAAGGAGAGCGATGCCCGCGTCATGGGCCGCGCCGCGCGCGGTGTTCGCGGCATTAAAATGCGCGACAGCGATTACGTCGTCGGCGTAGCGATCGTAGATGATTCCAAAAAGCTGATCACGCTGACGGAAAAGGGCTTTGGCAAGAGAAATCACTTCGATTCTTACACGGCTCACAGCAGAGGTACCTCCGGCGTGATCTGTCAGAAGCTGACGGATAAAACGGGCGCTCTCGCAGGTATCGCCGCTGTCGGTGAAAACGACGATATCATGATTATCACGGAGGACGGTACGATCATCCGTACGCCTGTCAGCGGCATTCCCGTTTACGAAGGCAACAATACGGCGGGCGTTATCGTTATGCGCCTTTCCGAAAACAACCGTATCATCAGCTTTGCGGCAACCAAATCCGATGAAGAGGAAGCTGCTGAAATCGAGGCTTCCCTGGAAAAGAGCGAAGCCATGGCGGCGCAGGAAATCGCTTTCCCCATCGCTGACGAAGACGAAATTTAATCAAGAAGATACAATTGAAAAATCAACCTCTTACCGTTGCCGCCGGCAGCGGTAAGAGTGAGCATATGTAATAAACGAAAGGATTATCATTGCTATGGCAGAAAAGAAAAAGAAAAATGCGGTCGTGTCTCCCGTTTCCGCGGAGGACCGCAAAAAGGCGCTTGCAACCGCGCTCTCTCAGATCGAAAAGGATTTTGGTAAGGGCACGATCATGAAGCTCGGCGAAAACGCGCACATGAACGTGGAAGCGATTCCGACCGGCTCTCTCACGCTGGACCTCGCGCTCGGTATCGGCGGTGTTCCGAAGGGAAGAATCGTCGAAATTTTCGGACCGGAATCCTCCGGTAAGACGACGGTCGCTCTCCATATCGCGGCAGAGGTGCAGAAGCTCGGCGGCGAAGCGGCGTTTATTGACGCGGAGCACGCGCTGGATCCGTTTTATGCAAAGGCGCTTGGCGTCAATATCGACAATTTGCTCGTCTCTCAGCCCGACAGCGGTGAGCAGGCTCTCGAGATCACGGATGCGCTCGTTCGCTCCGGCGCCGTGGACGTCGTCGTCGTGGACTCCGTTGCGGCGTTGGTTCCCCAGCAGGAGATCGACGGCGAAATGGGCTCCAGCCACGTAGGCTTGCAGGCGAGACTCATGAGCCAGGCGCTCCGTAAGCTTTCCGGCTCCATTTCCAAAACGAATTGCGTCGTTATTTTCATCAACCAGCTTCGTGAAAAGGTCGGTGTAATGTACGGCAACCCCGAAACGACGACCGGCGGACGCGCTTTGAAATTCTACGCTTCCGTTCGTATCGACGTCCGTAAGATCGAAAATCTGAAGCAGGGCGACGAGGTATTCGGCAACCGCGTCAAATGTAAGGTCGTCAAAAATAAGGTAGCTCCTCCCTTCCGCGTTGCGGAATTCGATATTATTTACGGTAAGGGTATTTCCAAGGCGGGCGAAATCATCGACGTCGCCATCGAGCTCGGCATGATCCAGAAGAGCGGCTCCTGGTTCTCCTATAACGGTGAAAAGGTTGCGCAGGGTAAGGAAAATACCAAGAAAGCGATCGCGGAAAACGAAGCTCTGATGAAGGAGCTGGAAGAAAAGATCAAGTTGCGCGGCAAGGATATCGACCTCACTGCCGACGATGCGTACTCTCTGGACGAGGATGAGGACGGCGACGGAAGCACCGGCGTTGAAGAAGAGGACGGCGATGAATTCGATATCCGTCTGCTTGATATTGAAAACGACGATTGAACATGAATATTTCCGTATACCGTGTCCTTGCCGTTGAAAACGGAGAAGCCGCGGAGATCTCCATGGAGATCTCCAACGGCAGGGAAGTACAGCAGATCAAGGGGGCGGTTTCGGCGGCCATGTTTGCGGAGATCGGCTTGCCCCTGAATCTGAAAGCGCCGCTCTCCATTGAAAAATCGCGTTGTGAGGAGATTCTTCGGTATATGAAGCTGTATTCCGCAATCAAAAAGGGAATCTATCTGCTCGGTTACGCGCGCAATACGGCGCGGGCGCTGACCAGTAAGCTGAAAATGAAGGGGTATCCGGAGGATATTGCCGAGGAAGCCGTGGAATATCTGAAGCAAAGAGGCTATATACGGGAAAGCGAGGAAGCCGTTCTGTTTGCCGAACGGCTGGCAAAGCATAAGCTTTACGGGCAAAATCGCATCAGAAAGGAAATGTTTGCCAAAGGATTTCCCGAGGACGTCATCCGCGAAGCTCTGGAAGCCGCGGAGACGGATTTTTCCGAAATCTGCGCCCGACGGATCCGCTCCATGGGCGGTCCCGGCATTTTTGCAAATGCCGAGGACAGGAATAAAGCGATTTCCGCGCTTTTGCGTTACGGATTTTCTTCGCGTGAGATCCGTGAAGCAACGGCGCTTCTTCAGAATGAAGATGAATAAAATTTTTTGAATGATTGAAAGGAATGATATCCAGATGAAGCCTTCGAAAATCAATAAATATATAGATGATCACGCAAGTGAAATGATCAATTGTCTGTCCTCTCTCGTTTCGATCCCCAGTGTCAAGGCGGCGCCGGAAGAAAATATGCCTTACGGCAAAGAGCCCGCGCGCGCACTTGCCAAAATGTTGGATATGGCGAAAAATTACGGCTTTTCCGTTACCAATCACGAGAATTACGTCGGAACGATCGATATGGATCCCGCAAAAGAAAATCAGCTCGGTGTGCTCTGTCATCTGGACGTCGTCCCGGAGGGAACGGGTTGGAAATATCCCCCCTATACGCTGACGCTCAGCGGCGGCAAGCTCTACGGCAGGGGAACGTCGGATGATAAAGGTCCTGCGGTTGCGGTTCTTTTTGCGATGAGAGCGCTGAAGGAGTGCGGATTTGCGCTTTCCAAAAACGTTCGTCTGATCGTCGGAACGGACGAAGAGTGCGGCTCCTCCGATCTGGCTTATTACCGCGCGAAGGAAGCGCTTCCGCCCTACGTATTTACGCCCGATGCGACGTATCCCGTGATCAATCTGGAGAAAGGACGGATGTCCGGCAGATTCGTCAGAACGGTCGTCGGCGGCGGTGACAAAACGGTCGTTTCCGTCCATGGCGGCGTCGCCTTCAATGCCGTTCCGGAAAAGGCATCTGCCGTAGTCAAGGGCTTTTCCGAAGCGGAAATCAATGAAGCGAGAAAATATCTTCCCGAGCACGTTACCATGGACCTTGTAGCTGAAAACGAGCTTACCACCCTGACCGTCAACGGCAAGGCGGCGCACGCTTCCACGCCCGAAGTGGGTAAAAATGCGGTTACCGCTCTGCTTCGCGTATTGGGCGCGCTGGAGACGACCGACGGTACGGCGGAATTCTTTGCTTCTCTGAGCAAAATTTTCGTTTACGGGGAATGCGACGGCTCTGCTTTGGGTATCCGCGCGGGGGATGAGAAATCCGGCGATCTTACCTTCGTATTCAGCATGATTGATTATGAAAACGGCGCGTTCTCGGGCGCGTTCGATATTCGTTTCCCGATCTGTGAAAGCGTTGCCTCCGTGCGCGCAAAATTGGAGAAGGCGATCGCGGCGTGCGGCTTGTCGATCTGCGACTTCAAGGGCGTAGAGCCTCACTACGTAGATGAAAACAGCGATTTCATTCAGACGCTTCTGCAGGTTTATAGTGAATTTACGGGCAACGAGGGACATTGTCTGGCGATCGGCGGCGGTACCTACGTTCACGGAATCGAAGGCGGCGTTGCCTTTGGCGCGGAGGTGCTCGGCGAGGACAATCACGTGCACGGCGCGGATGAATTTATTTCTTTGAATCAATTTCTTTTGAACGCGAAGATTTTTGCGGAAGCAATTCTTCGCATCTGTCAATAATCTTTTATCTTTTCGTATCCCGAAAGCGCTCGTTTTCGGGATACCGTCTGTCAGCATGACAATCGAGGTATATTTATGAAATACTCCTATATTCTTCATACGCCCGAAAAGAATTTCACCATTGCCCAAAACGTCGACGTTTTTTCCGAAGCCGGTGAAAAAACGCTTGCGTTCGGTCCGTACCGCGTTCATATCTGCGGTAAAGAAAAAGCATCTTACCGTTTGATCGAGATCACGGTGACCTCTGAAGGGGAGAAGCAGGTCTATCTTTCGCTCTGTGGAGAGGGCGATTCGCAATTTTTCTCTTTCAAGGGACCTTGCGACGTGGAACGCATTTACCGTCAGAGCCCTCACGACGTAACCCGTTATCATTTCAAAATGCAGAGAGGGGCGATCCCCATGATCGCCGCCGTGGACGGAGACGTCTCCGAAATTTTCGTATCGGACAACCCCTCTTATTTTGATAATGCGACCACCCAGCACTTTTTGCCGGACGCACAGACGTTTTATCTTTCCTCCGGCGATCCGGGCGGCGCTCCGAACTTTCCGCCCAGCGATCACTTTGATCCCATTTATCACACGGTCGGCAACGGCGCGTCCCATACGTTCCGCTTCGTTGCATTCCGCGCAGGTGTCCACACGTTGAAGACCATCAGACGCGAGGTTTTTCGCATGATCGAAAAGGTGTGGGGCAACGGCAGCGACTCCATCTACCGCGCCGCTTGCTATGCGGGTAACTATATGCACATTCGTAAAAATGAGACGGGACGCAGTGAAAAATGGGTCGTCGCGGGCATTGAATACGCCAATACGCAATATTTCAGAGACTCCTTTTATCAGACGATGATTCTCGACGACGATATATCGGATCAATGCTACCGCGCGCTTGATTATGAATTCAGGGATGCGGAAAATCCGATGGTCTATCTGATCTGGTCGTACAGAATTTTCAAGCACGGAAACGAATTCAATCAAAAAAGAGCGGATCAGGCGTTTCAGACCGTGCTGGAATGTATGGACAAATTTTCGGCGGACGGCGGTTATTATCCGAATTGCAGAGAGGATTGCTCCTTCAGAAACTGGTTTGATATTTGCTGTTACGAAAAGGATGACGTCGACGCGTACAATCAGGGACTTTGCGTTTGCGCGCTGGAATCCGCAAAACGTCTCGGCTACGATATCGGAGACAGAAAGGAAAAGGCGCTTGCGCGATATCTCTCGCTTTTCAACGGAGAGTATATTCCCATGAGCGAGAAAAAGCAATTTCTTGCGCTGGACGTGACGGTAGGAGAGGTGCTGTACTGGTTGCTGTTCGACGAGCTTTTCATTCCGGATGAAATGGTGGAAAGGACGTACCGCAGAATTTGTGACGGCGCTTCGAAAACGCCTTACGGAATCAAGATCGTTTCCGCTCCGGACGGCTCCTATCTTCCCGTGGAAGCCTTCGGTCTGAACGGTTACGTTCACCCGGGCTTTGATACGATCGAGACGGGCAGATATGCCAACGGCGGATCCTATCACGTTTATGAAATGCTCTTTCATATCGCGGCGCACCTTCACGGCGTTGCGGATGCGGAGAAGAATATGACGGAAAGACTGATGATCGACCTGAATTTTGACGGCGCGACGCACGAATATATGCACACGATTAAAGGCATCGGCGTCAAATCGAATCAAGGCTGGAACGCCTCGATCTGGGCGATCTGGAATGAACTTATCAAAAGAGGAAAAGCCACGGACGCTTATTTCCGCGCGGCCGATGCGAAAATGGAAACGATCGAATAAAAGTGAGGTTTTGCAATGAAATATTATCAGAATTTACATACGCACAGTACCTACTGCGACGGAAAAGACAGCATTGAGGGCATGATCCAAAAGGCGATCGGGCTCGGATTCGATTCCGTCGGATTTTCGGGACATTCCTATATGTTCTACGCGCCCGATCATTCGATGTCTGTTGCGGGCACGGAGGCTTATAAGAAGGAAGTCCGCGCCATGAAGGAAAAATATAAGGGACAGATCGAGATCTTCTGCGGTCTGGAATTTGATATGTATTCCGAGATCGATCTCAGCGGTTACGATTATATGATCGGCGCGGCGCACTATCTGCTGATCGACGGAAAGCACGTCGGCTTTGACCGCACGGCGCCCGTCGTTGACGGCATTATCCGCGATTATTTCGGAGGAGACGGCATGAAATACGCGAAGGCGTATTATGAGACGCTGGTACAGCTTCCGAATTTTGCGAAAACGGATATTCTCGGCCACGCGGATCTGATCTGTAAATTTTCCGAAAAGGAGAATTTCTTTGACGTGGATTCTCCCGTATATCAGAAATACGCGCGTGATGCGATCGACGGACTGACGGGCAAAATTCCGTTTTTTGAGGTCAATACGGGCGCGATTTCCCGCGGCTACCGCACGACGCCGTATCCGCATCCCTTCCTGCTGAAGTTTTTCAAGGAACGCGGCTGGGGCGCTTGCATCAGCTCGGACTGTCATGACGGCAATTTCCTGAAGCAGAGCTTTGACGACAGCGCGGAGCTTCTGAAGTCCGTCGGCTTTAAAGAAATCTACGTGCTGAAGGAATCCGGCTTTGAGGCTGTGGGGCTCGATTAAAAAACGCCCGCTTGAAGTTGCTCGCTTATCCAAAAACGCGGCTTGTGTCCCAACGATGAAAACGGCGAGGTTGATTTCTTGTAATTGCCCATGGAATAAAAAACTCCGATACGAAAAATCGTATCGGAGTTTCAGACTGTCGAAAAACCTACGTAGAAAATTCAAAAATAAAAAGTTGCACAAAGCTGGAAAGGCTCCCTCTGCACATTATGCGAAGCATAATGTAGGAGCTGGATTTTGCGAAGCAAAAGACTGAGGGAGAGTGCGTAAACATCAAGTTTGATCAAAATTT
>JAFQOX010000138.1 GCA_017412045.1 Clostridia bacterium | reverse complement strand
TTGATGGAAACAAGAACACATTGCCTCCCTCTGCACATTATGCGAAGCATAATGTAGGAGGTGTCAACCGCATGGTTGACGGAGGGAGAGAGAACCCACTAAACAAGAATTTATCTTAAAAAAGTAAATGCTGTTGCCCTGTCTAAAAATCCGAGATCCGTCGAGCTTTTGCACCGCCCTTGCAAATGAGATCTATAAAATTATAGAATTTTGATCACAATTTCCCCGTGACTGCCAACGTCAAACACAGCATCAAAATTGGTATCGGCTTTCCATCCGCGCACCTTGAAGGAATCCGCCATATTGATGATGCTGATCGGAAAATCGCCGAAACAATTTTCCAAGGCTTCATACGATAATTCTTGCAAATCTTGCGCCTCGACGTCTCCGCCGAAGCACCGTTGATCGCCTTTGAAAAACTCGATGGATAACAATTTGCCGTCAATAATATCACGTATGATTTCGATTATATTTTCTTCATCGTTCAAATGCCAATGCTGAAACGAAAAATACAGAATATAGGGAGTCCATTCATCCTCCGGCACGTATTCTATTTTAATATTTTCGTTATCAAATGGATTTATGATCTCCAGGATGCTTTCGTCCTCAGAAAAACGCACCGCATATGCGGAGAAATATGCGGCGATGTCTGAAAGGTGATTACGGAACATCGTTTCACCGTCCTTCTGCCGTCACGATTTTTTCATCTGACATCTTCCATTCATTGGTCATCACGATCGGCAGAACGTCTCCGTTTTCATCAAGCGGCATATCGTCAATGCAAATGAAGCGCGCGTTACCTCGTCGGACGCCGTTTTGATGTCGGTGATAAACGATCAGATACCTGTCCTGCTCCGGAAGATAGAAATAGCCGTTATGACCGGGACCGTTCGCAAACGCGCAGTCACCCGTTTGGAGGATCGTTCTGTAATTGCTGAAATCACCGAAAAGCGATTCCGCGCGAGCGACGTTTACGTGATAGGTGCCGTGCGCCCAATCGCCCGCAGACCACATGAAATAATACTCCTTACCGCGCTTGAAAACGCACGGTCCCTCCACGTAGTCGGGCGGCGTGATCTCCCTGAATACCTCTCCGTCCGGAAACGGAACGAAGCCATTCATTTCCTCGTTCATGATCGCGATATTGCAATGTCTCCAGCCGCCGTATAAAAGATAGACCGTGCCATCGTCATCCTTGAAAAGATGCGCATCGATGGGCTGTGCTCCGTGATGAAAGCCGTTGACGAGAGGAGCGTCCGTCAAGGCGCGGAAGGGACCGATGGGAGATTCGGAAACGGCGATCTCCAAGCCGCCCTTCGTTTCCTCGCTGTGAATATCGCCCGAAGCAAAAATATAGTAGTATTTCCCGTCCTTATCGATCACGGTGGGTGCCCAGATCGCTCTGGTTGCCCAAGGGAAACCGCTCATGTCGATAATATCCTCATGCTTTTCCCAATGGACCAAATCGGCAGAAGTAAAGCAAACCTGATTTTTCTGCTCATCGAAGGGCAAAGAACGGGTAGCGTAGATCACGTACTTTCCTTCATAAATCCGAGCCTCCGGATCCGCATACCACCCGTCGTTGATAGGGTTTTTTAAAATTTTTTCCGAACCGTTCATGATAACCTCCAAACGTGAAAATTGATGTTATGATTATACCACGTTTTCTGACTTTTTTCAATAATAAGGTTTATTTTGGCGTAGAATTATGATATAATAATCAAGTCGATAAATAAATTTCTGAAAGGATACTGCCTTGAAAAACAAAATGATTTTGATAACCGCTTTCTTGCTCGCAGGATTTGCAATATCCGTTCCCGTTTTCATTGTGACAAAAAATGACGTTGCCGAAACCGTTACGATCACTCTCGGTATTACACTTTATCACTTTGCAATGAGGCTTGCGGTCGGTACGGTCATAAATGCCATCATGAATAACAAAGCTGATTATAACAATATATGGTTTCGCGAAAAACGCTTCGAAAACAAGCTTTACAGGCTGATACGTGTACGAAAGTGGAAAAAATATCTTCCTACATACAGTCCGGACACGTTTGATACGTGCCGTAAAACCGTTTCGGAAATTGTAGGCGCAACTTGCCAAGCGGAGACGGTGCATGAGGTGATCATGGTGCTGAGTCTGTTGCCGATCATCCTCATACCGGTTTCAGGCGGAGCGGCTGCGCTGATCATAACGTCCGTTTTGGCTATGCTGTTTGATTCTTTGTTCGTCATACTTCAACGCTATAACAGACCCAAGCTCATCAGAATCATGGGACGCTTTCAAAAAATATCAAGCAAAGAGCAATCACAATAAGATAACGACGCGCGTGTATTCCTCCGAGATCACCCGCGGAGAAGCGGTCGTGATCGCCGTAAAGCATTCTCATATTGGACGTAATAGAGAAAGTGAATTGAGAAAATCGAAAACGAAACGCCTCATCCTGCGCGTGCGCGCGGGATGAGGCTATGTGAGGAAAGGATATGCAAATAGAAAATAATATTTTAAAGCACTATTTACGCAACGTATATTTTATTACGGGGACTGCCTATGCCGGCAAATCCACGACGGTCAGAATGCTGGCTGAGCGATACGGCATGGTTTTCTGCGGAGAAAATTATCACATCGACGTTTCGGATGCTGTGGCAACGCCCGACGTACAGCCCGATCTTTGCTACAGAAAAAGCCTTACCGATTGGAAGGCTTTCGTTACCCGCTCTCCCGAAGAGTACGAGCGTTGGATGTACAATTCGGGCAGAGAGGGCGCGGGATTTGAAATTGCCGAGCTGATCTCGCTTTCGCGCGACCGCAAAGTGATCGTAGATACTTGTATTCCTCTTGACGTGCTGAGAGAAATCTCGGATTATCATCGGGTCGCCGTTATGCTTTCACCGCAATCCATGAGCGTCGAGCGATTCTTTGACAGAGAGGATCCCGAAAAGCGATTTCTTCTGAACGTCATTGACAGCTGTGAAAACGCCGCGGCTGTGATGGAGAACTACCGCGCAGGTCTTGCGCGCATCAACAGCCGTGAGCATTACGAAGAATACGCAAGCAGCGGATTTTTCACCGTCGTGCGCGAGGATAACGGCTTGGACACGAGAGAAGCGGTCTGCGACGTTATCGCAAGGCATTTCGGCTTGACTTCATGAATCTCCGTTGCATTGGCTCTGCTCAGTAGACGGCTTGAATCAGCTTCCATTCGCCGATCGTACCGTCCTCACGGAAGGTGCCGACGTAATAACCCGCATCACATTGCTTGACGAGTCCTTCTGTCTCTCCCTCGACTGCGCAGTAAGAATTTCCGTGGATGATGATATTCTTTCCGTCGAAAACGATGGCTTGAGAGTCGTTATACGTCATATCGGGATCGTCGTAAATGCAAGCCGCGCCCGTTCCGTCGTGATTGGCGCGAAAGATCTTGCCGTCGTTATACTTGTATACGCTGATTTTGGCGCCCGTTTTTGGATGCAGCGTATATCCGACGAGCAATTTCTGATTATTGACGTAATAGATATAATTTTCGTCCATTGCGATCATCGTGGCGACGCCGCCCTCGGGAATACCGAGCGCTTCGTTGGAAAGCATTTTCTCCTCGCCGGTCTCCACGTCGTAACAGCCGATTCCGAGCGTGTTATATTTCTCATCCTGAACCGGATACATGAACTTGCTTCCGTAGAAAAAGGGAGAAAACCGAAATTCCTCCGCAGTTTCGCAAACGGTGAGATCCGGAGAGGCCTTCATGCAATTCCAAACGGTATCCTGACCGTACATTTCACCGTTATAGAAAAACGACGGCCAGATATAATTTCCCGTCTTTTCCGTCAGATCCTCCATCTCCTTCGTTTCGGTATTGAATCGCAGAAGATGCTTCTTTCCGTCCTCGCTCGCGGCCTCTCTCTGATCGAGATAGATATACGATCCGTAAACCTCAATGTTGGGCGTCCAGGGACCGTTCGGAATATCACCCCTCTGATAACCGGCATCGTATTCGATCTTCATATCGGTGCCGTCAAAATGAAAGGAAACGATCTTACCCAAAGAATTGGATGACAGATAAAAACGGTCGTTGATAAAACAGGTCGTGTCCGGATAAAACGAGCCAAGCTCCCACGAGCTCGGATAGGCAAGACATTTCCCGCCGCTATGGTCGCAAAGAGGATCGAAGCAATAGGGATAGGTCTCTCCGTCAGCCTTGCTGTAATAAACGTTGTATATTTTTCCCGATGCAACGCCCATTTCAAACATAACGCGGGACGGCAAATCTATATAGCCGTTCGGCACGTGGCAGACGATCATATCCTTCGGCACGGAACCGGCAGGATCCTGAGGCTGATCCGAGCCGGCGGGCTTGTCCGAGCTGACGGATTCTCCCGTAGCATCGGTTCCGCCCGAGGTGCCCGGACCTACGGGCGGATTCTGATTGCACGCCGTCAGGAACAAGCATGCGAACACGAGAAAAAGAGCAAACGTTTTTTTCATAAAAAACACCTCCGAGGTTATTAAATTTCATTCTCTATAACCCCTTAACAAAAAAATTCGAAAAATCTTACAGGATTTTTCGAATTTTTTTAGAAATTTTTTCAAAACCGGAATGTACGGAAGCGTTTTTCACACGCCGTTTTGAAGGACAAAAGCTGCATTTCAATCCATATCGGCTCTCCATGCGGCAAGTTCCTCCTTTTTGCCGCATGCCAGCAAAAAGGCTTCCAGCTGAACGTCCGGGACGTTGTCGTAATCAATCAGCGTATGACAAAACTCTGCCAGCGCTTCATACGAAATATCAAGCAGGGCGTTCATGTACTGTGTCAATTGCGGAACGGTCTTGACGGTTTTGCCGTCTGTGACGAAGGAAATTTCGTTTGCGAGAAAATATCCGACCGCATACGTATTGAGAATCTGCGTTCTTTCGTCGTCGGTGTCGGGATCCCCGATTCCTTCCAGAACAGAAGCGATTTTCGCAGATTTTGCTTCGCGGAACAGACGGCGTCCGTGATCGCTCAGAATGTTTTTTCTGAGCAGACCGTTCCAAAAGCGGCATTCGGAAAAATCTCCTTCGCGAAGATCCTTCAGGATTTCCCTGCCAAGCACCTTCAGATCGGAATACGGCGTTCCTCTTTTGAAAAAGGTTTTCAAGCCTTTGTCCAAACGGTAGAGGAGATCCAGAAAAATCCAATCGTCATCCTGCGGATCGGCTACGCAATCCCGCTCTGCCTGACGGCAAAGCGCTGCCGCTTCCGCATCGTAAGGCGCAAAGCCTTCGGAAAGCGATCCCTCCGAAAGCTCGGCCTTTCCTTCCTCCCAATGCGCGGCAAGCGCACGGACCAGAGAAGAAACGTCCGTATGGGTTTGATTCAGAAACGTATATCGGAACGGACGGCGGCCGTCGTCCGCCCTCTGATGATTCTGTGCCATGTGCATACCTCCTTATCTTCCAATGTCGTCAACTTAAGAAAAAATATAATAATTTTGAAATTCGTATAGCGAATTTCTACCTTAACATTCCGCTATCGGCGGAATATATCACTCGCGCATAGCGCGAATATCACTTGGGCAGAGCCCAAATATCACATTT
>JAFQOX010000137.1 GCA_017412045.1 Clostridia bacterium | reverse complement strand
CTTCCTCCGGGAGGAAGGTGCCGAGTTTACGAGGCGGAAGGAGCCCGCGTCACTTAAAATTTTGATCAAACTTGATGTTTACGCACTCTCCCTCAGTCTTTTGCTTCGCAAAATCCAGCTCCCTCCCAGAGGGAGCCTTTCTGTTTTTGTGCAACTTTTTATTTTTGAGTATTCTACATAGCTTTTTCGACAGTCTGAAACGGGGGATCTTAGGATCCTCCGTTTCATGGTATATATACCGTTATTCTGCTGCTTTCAATCTGTATTCGGGCTCGCAATGCTCGGAAACGACCTTGCCGTTTACAACGATGGCAGCCACGTCGTCTCTGGAGGGAGCCTCGTAGGAAATGGGAAGCATGACCTCCTCCATGATCGCACGGAGACCTCTCGCGCCCGTACCGCGCTCGATCGCGAGAGCGGCGATGGTTTCGATCGCGTCGTCCGTGAAGATCAGCTCCTTACCGTCCAGACCGAACAGCTTCTGATACTGCTTGACGATCGCATTTTTCGGTTCCTTCAGAATACGGGCGAGCGCATCCTTGTCCAGATTTTCCAGACCGACGATCACGGGCAGACGTCCGACGAGCTCGGGAATGAGTCCGTATTTGACGATGTCGTGCGCCGTCGTGTTCTTATAAATATTCGTCTTTTCCTTTTCGGCCTTGGATTTGATCTCGCCGCCGAAGCCGATGGTGGATTTGCCGTTTCTCTGCTCGATGATCTGTTCGAGTCCGTCAAACGCGCCGCCACAGATGAAGAGAATATTCTCCGTATTCACCTGAATGAAATCCTGTCCCGGGTGCTTTCTGCCGCCCTGGGGAGGTACGTTGGAAACCGTACCCTCGAGGATCTTCAGAAGCGCCTGCTGTACGCCCTCGCCCGAAACGTCGCGGGTGATGGAACGGTTTTCGCTTCTGCGGGAGATCTTGTCGATCTCGTCGATATAAATGATGCCCTTTTCCGCAAGGGAAACGTCGTAATCCGCCGCCTGAATCAGACGGAGAAGAATGTTTTCCACGTCCTCGCCCACGTAGCCCGCTTCCGTCAGCGTGGTAGCGTCGGCAATGGCAAAGGGAACCTTCAGCGTTTTCGCGAGGGTCTGCGCGAGGAAGGTCTTTCCGACGCCGGTGGGACCGAGAAGAAGCACGTTGCTCTTCTGGATCTCTACGCCGTCGTCCTCCTCGTTCTTGCCCTTTTTCTTGTCCTGCTTGGAGGAGATACGCTTATAATGATTATAGACCGCAACGGAGAGCGCGATCTTCGCCGCATCCTGCCCGATGACGTATTCGTCAAGAACGGCTTTGATCTCCTTCGGACGGGGCAAATCCGTGAGATCCGCGTCCTTCGCTTCCTTGTCGCTGTTTTCGTAATCTTCGATCAGCTGCGAAATCGCAAAGACGCAATTGTCGCAGATATACGCACCCGTCCGCGAGGGAACGAGGAAGGAAACCTGTGTTTCCTCACTGCCGCAGAACGAACAGTGGTGCTTATGGGTTTTGTTATTATCCGCCATGGGGATCACCTCATTTTCTCTTGTCAATAACCTCGTCGATGAGACCGTACGCCTTCGCTTCCTCTGCGGAGAGGAAGTTATCTCTTTCCGTATCGCGCTCGATTTCTTCTACGGGTCTGCCCGTCTGCTTTGCGAGGATCTCGTTCAGGGTACGGCGCATACGGATGATTCTGTCCGCGTGGATCTTGATATCCGTCGCCTGTCCCTGCATACCGCCGAGGGGCTGATGGATCATAATTTCGCTGTTGGGAAGCGCGAGACGCTTGCCCTTCGCGCCTGCCGCCAGCAGGAACGCGCCCATGCTCGCCGCCATACCGACACAAACGGTGGAAACGTCGCATTTGATATAATTCATGGTATCAAAAATTGCCATGCCGGCAGTGATGGAGCCGCCGGGGCTGTTGATATAAAGGACGATGTCCTTATCGGGATCCTGGGATTCCAGGAAGAGAAGCTGCGCGACGACCAGAGAAGCCGTCACGTCGTTGACTTCATCCGAAAGGAAGATCACGCGGTCCTGAAGCAAGCGGGAGTAAATATCGAAGGAACGCTCGCCACGGCTCGTCTGTTCTACAACCATTGGTACAAGTGCCATAATATAAAATTCCTTTCAAAATAAAATTTTTGGATTTTTTGTCACAAAAGGGGTTAAAAATGCAATTCGCAGGCGTTGACCGTCTGCGAATTGAACTGTTGTTATAAATTATTCAGCGGAAACGACTTCGGGTTCTACTTCAACAACGTCGGATGCACCTTCGTTGACGGTGATCTCAGCGTAGTCGCGGATCAGGAGAACGGCCTTGCCTACGCAAACGTCTTCAGCGATCGCTGCGGCGTCAATGCTTGCCTTTACCTTGTCTACTTCAATGCCGTAAGCGTCGGCGATTTTCTGATATTCGGTTTCGATCTCTTCTTCAGCAGCGGTGAGGTTTTCAGCCTTTGCAATGTATTCGAGAGCGAGGCGGGTCTTTACGTTCTGTTCAGCCTGGGGACGGAACTGAGTCTTGAGGGTCTCCATGGTCTGACCGGTGTACTTCATGAAGGTTTCGAGATCCATGCCCTGGTAACGGAGTCTGCTTTCGTAGTCGCGAATGCATTCTTCAGCTGCGGTTTCAAACATAACCTCGGGGATTTCGCCTTCGAGATTTTCGACGATCTTCTTGATGAGCGCCTCGTCAACCTTGGCATCCTCAGCCTTTTCAGCCTTTTCGGTAAGGCTTGCCTTAACGGAAGCCTTGTATTCATCAACGGTATCGAATTCGGAAACGTCCTTTACGAATTCGTCGTCAAGGTCGGGCATTTCGCTCTTCTTGATCTCGTGGATGAAGCATTTGAAAACAGCTTCCTTGCCTGCGAGCTCTTCTGCGTGGTAGTCCTCGGGGAAGGTTACGACGACGTTGAAGTTTTCGCCGATGTTCTTACCGATCATCTGATCCTCGAAGCCGGGGATGAAGCTGCCGGAGCCGATGAGAAGGTCGTGCTTTTCAGCCTTGCCGCCTTCGAAAGCAACGCCGTCTACGTAGCCGTCGAAGTCGAAGATCACGTTGTCGCCGTCTTCAACAGCGCGGTCGGTGACGTCAATGGTACGAGCGTTGCGCTTACGAACGGATTCGATTTCAGCGTCAACGGCTTCGTCGGTGATTTCTACGGCATCTCTGGTTGCGGTAAGACCCTTGTACGCGGTAACGGTAACCTCGGGCTTAACGAAAACCTTAGCGGTGATAACGATGCCGGTTTCGTCGATGGACTTGATGTCGATGTCGGGATTGCTTACGACGTCGAGACCGGATTCCTTGATCGCTTCGGGATAAGCGGTGGGAAGAATGGCGTTGATGGCATCCTCGTAGAAAACGCCTGCGCCGTACATTCTTTCGATCATCTTACGGGGAGCTTTGCCCTTTCTGAAGCCAGGGATCGCGAATTTGGATACGTTCTTTCTGTATGCCTTTTCGCATTCTGCTTCAAAGGTTTCATGATCGATGAAAATTTCAAGCTCTTTTTGATTTGCGCCGATTTCGGCAACATTCAATACTTTCATTTTGTCCTCCATGGTATAAAGATACCTTTTTTGTTTTTCATACAATTATGATTGTACCATTTATAAAAAGAAAAGTCAATATTTTTTCTGCGTTTTTGAAAAACATTTCCCGTTTAATTCATATTTTTTCCGATTTTCGGCTCAATCCGCAAGGGTTCAAAAAGCAAATAGTCCGCAGAGATGAGATAAAAATCAATATCCGAATAAGAAAGCACCCTTGCGCAATCGTAATTGCCGTGGATATGACCGAAGTAACAGCGCTCCACGCCCTTGCGATAAAGCTCGAGAATGATCTCATCGCAGACGTAGCCCTTGAAGATCGGAGGAAAGTGCAGAAAGGCAAGCAGCTCCTTTTCCTCGCCGCGCGCTCTCGCCTCCTCCTGCAAGCGGAGCCCCGCCGTCAGGCTCATCGAAACGCGCTGAACCTCTCTGGCGACGATCTTCGCCGCGTCCGCGCCGCGAATGGGCGCCGTTCTGTCGTCCGTATACCATCCGCGCGAGCCGCAGATGATAAAGTCCTCCGCCTCATAGGCGTTGTTGTGCAGAAAACGAATGGTCTTGTATCCGTTCTTCTCAATAAAGACGTTCAGCTTTGCCATCGTCTGCCACCAATAATCGTGATTGCCCTTGAGTATGATTTTTTTGCCGGGCAGAGCTTCGAGGAAATCAAAGTCAGCCTTTGCCTCCTCCAGATTCATTGCCCAGGAGATGTCTCCCGCCAGCACGACGGTGTCATCTTCTCCTACATGGCTCTCCCAGCCTTTTTTTAATTTTTCGACGTATCCGTTCCAGCGAGATCCGAAAATATCCATCGGCTTTTTCGTTGAAAGAGATAAGTGCGTGTCTGCAATGACGTAAACCGCCATTTTCGAATCCCCCCCGAGCAACGTTTTCAACGTTGCAGTGATATATTTCGCCTGCGGCGAAACGTGAAATTTGGACTTCGTCCAAGTGATATTCGCGCCGCGCGCGAGTGATATATTCCGCTTACGCGGAATATGAAATTTTGATTATATTTTCAGTCATGTTTTCAACGTTGCGGTGATATACTTCACCGTGTGCGAAACGTGAAGAAATCGTGATCCGATTGCATAAAACGGCGCGATCGGGTCAACAATAGAATACGAAAGAACGAAACGTCTTTCGAGATTTTTTGATGGAAAGGATGAACGATCATGAACTACAATTCTTCTGAAAAAACCTGTAAGACCTGCAAGGAAAATCACGGCGTTTCCTGCGACGTCACCAACTGCGCGTACCACGACGGCACCAGCACCTGCACGGCAGAAAAAATCAACGTCGGCCCCAGCTACGCAACCTCCTGCACGGACACCGTCTGTGCAACCTTCAAGCAAAAAACGAACTGATTCTTTTTGCCCGACGGCGTAGCATAGCTCAAAAAGCGTTCTCGATATGATGGATTCCACGGTCGGAAAGAACGCACGCCCCGCTCACGTGACGAAGATAAACCTCGATCACGTCGATGCGGGGTTTTTTTCCCGTTTTGTTTTCCCGCAGATAAGCCTCCGCGCAAAGACGGAGGTTTTTCCGTTTTTGGGAATGGCACGCCGCGCCGGGTCTGCCGTATCGGGACGGCACGCCCGTATCGATGCGGCTTTTCACCTCAACGAAAAGGATATGCGTTTCATTCTCACAGATGATATCCGTTTCCAGATGACCGTTCCTGTAATTGCGATGTAATACCGTATACCCCTTGGAACGGAGGTATCGGCAGGCGAAATCCTCTCCCGCTCTGCCCGTCTCAAGATTTCCCATTTTTTGCTTTCTCCACGAAGGAGAGAAAGCTCCTTCTGTGCTCGGGGCATGGCCCGATCTCGATCACCTTTTCTCTGTGCGCCTTCGTCGGGTAGCCCTTATGTCCCGCAAAGCCGTATTCCGGATACGCGCGATCAAGCTCCAGACACTGACGGTCCCTCGTGACCTTGGCGAGAATGGATGCCGCCGCGATCGACATGGATTTCGCATCGCCTCCGACGACCGTCTGCGTCGGAATGGAAAATCCGCGGGAGCAATTCCCGTCGATCAGCGCAAAATCCGCCTTTTCGGGAAGCCCCTCCACCGCGCGCCGCATGGCGAGCATGGTGGCGTTCAGAATATTGAGCTCGTCGATCTCGGCGGGCGTTGCCCACGCGATGGACCAGACGGTTTTCTCACGGATAATATCAAACAGCGCGTCGCGCTTCTTTTCGGAAAGCTTCTTGGAATCGTTGAGCCCCTCGATGACGAGCCCCTCGGGCATAATGACCGCCGCGGCAACCACGTTGCCCGCCAGAGGACCTCTGCCCGCCTCGTCCACGCCGCAAACGGCGCTATAGCCCTTTGCGGCGGCTTCTTTTTCAAACGTATAATCCGGCATGGCTCAACCTCACGCTTCCGGCATTTCGACCGTGATCCTGCCGATCTTGCCGCCGCGGAATTCATCCAGGAACATATTGGCGGTACGCAGGAAATCGACCTCGCCGCCGGAGATCAGAAAGCCTCTTCTTCTGCCGATCAGCTCCGCCAGCTCGAAATCCGTCGTCTCCTCCAGATCCTGCGGCTTCAGCTTATATCTTGCGGCGAGAAGCGCGCCGTAGCGCTCACGCAGTCTGCCTGCCAGCACGCAGGCAAGCGTCTCGATATCCATGATCTCGTCGCGGATCGCGCCCGTGAGCGCGAGATTTTCACCGACGCGCTGATCCTCGAATTTCGGCCACAGGATGCCGGGCATATCCAGCAGGTCGATGCCCAGCGAGGTCGTGATCCATTGCTTATTCAGCGTCACACCCGGTCGGTTCTCCACCTTCGCCTTGTTCGTCGAGGAAAGTCGGTTGATCAGCGAGCTTTTTCCGACGTTGGGAATACCCAGGATCATGGCGCGGAGCTTTCTGCCCTCCATGCCCTTTTCGCGGTAACGCTCCAGACGCGCCTCGCAGAGCTTACGAGCCGCGGGCGCGATCGCGGAAATCCCCTCGCCCGTTCTGCAATCGTAAAAAATACATTCTCTGCCGACGGCGGCAAAATGCTTTTTCCACGCCTCCGTCGCCGCAGGATCTGCCAGAGAAGCCTTGCTCAGCAGGGTCAGTCTCGGCTTGGAAGCGACGAGTCGGGCAATCTCGGGATTTTCCGAGCTCTTCGGGATCCTCGCGTCAAGAAGCTCGATCGTGAGATCCACGTCCTTTAAATTTTCGGAGATCATACGGCGCGTTTTCGCCATATGCCCCGGGAACCACTGTATTCTGTCAGACGGCATATCTGCGCCCTCCTTCTTACTGTCTGAATATTTTAAGACCGTATATCAGTCCATTTTTTTGAAGGTGGGAGAAATTCTCGCGACCGTACGTCCGACGATCTCCACCTCCTTCACGAAGCCTACCGTATCGTAGCGGCTGTCGGATGAGGCGTTGCGGTTGTCCCCCATCACAAAATAACAGCCCTCGGGAACCGTCACCGTGTCCCCCGTAATATCACCCTTATACATCGCGCCGAGCACTCTGTTGATATACGGCTCGTCGACGATCTCTCCGTCCACGCTGACGGTCCACGTTGCGAAATTAAAGGTGATCGTCTGTCCGCCCGTGGCGATCACGCGCTTGATCAGAAGCTGATCGTCGTAATAGCCGCTCGCCTTCTGTACGACGACGACGTCGCCGCGCTCCGGCTTATAGAAAAAGCTCGAAACCAGCACGCGGTCTCCGTTTTGCAGGGTCGGCTCCATCGAGTCGCCCGACACGGTCGCCAGTCTGCCGACGAAGGTAAAGATCATGATAACCAATACCGCAGACAGACAGAAAATCTCCAGCGCGTCGAACAGCATCGGAAGCAGTTCCTTTGGCTTTTTCGCTTCCTCCTGCGGCGCGGGATTGTTTATTTCATTGCTTCTATCCATCGTATCACATTCCTTTCTTCAAAATACATAGCGCAAAGGCTCATTCCACGATCTTTTCGATCTCCTTCTGCAAGGCATCCGTCAGCATCAGGCTCTGTACGATCAGAACAATGCCGAAAATCAGACGGAAGAACCAGAACAAACCGAAAATATCGTAATCGCCCGCAAAGGGCATACCCAGAGCCATCGCGACGGAAAAGCCGGCGTATATGTGTTCCAGAATATAAAGTTTTTTGATTTTCAGTTCGAATTCCTCGATCAGCGTCTGACGTCTCCGATCGGAAAAGTCATGCACGTGCGGACAAGCGATCTCCGCGATCTCCGCAGCGATCTTCCGATAAACCGTTCTCTTTTCTCTGCTGATCCGCGTCAGAGCGAACATGGAAACGGCAAAGCAAACGAGATACGCCGCGAAAAGGATCAGATACCACGTCTCCTGATAGGGGAAAAGGATATTGCCGTAATATCTCGAAATCAGGAGCATGGGAACCGTGGATACGGCGGATGCCGCGGTAAAGAACACGGCGCTTCGGACCAGCTCCCGTCTTCTCTGCGCCAGCTCCTTCGCGGAGAAAGCGGCAAAGATCATGACAATGCCGAAGCCGAATTCGGGAATGGGGAAGAATCCGGGCAGATCGTAAATCGCGATATGAAAGCCTCCCTCAAAGACAGGCGCGAACAAAAACCAGTCGATGCGCACGCACATCAGGAAGGCGTACGCCGCCGTCGCCAACGCGCAGAAGGACAGCGTTTTTCTCTTGGTCCAGAGACCGTGATTCGGCGCGACCTCCGCCTCGTATTTGTTGCGCAGCACGCGCAGAAAATCCTCGTCTTTGCGGAACACGTTGAAATAACGGATCATACGGACCAGCCACAAAATACCGACGACCAGCGCGAATACCGCCAGAACCAGGATCAGAAGCCAGCGCAGGGCGGAAAAGTCCTCGATCGGGTTGGATTCGACGTAGCCGCTTCCCGTCTCGGCGATCGCCGTCAATTCGGGAATGATATTGCAAGCCGCCCGAACGATCAGAAAGATCACGCTGAGCGTGCGCGCCTCGGTCGATTCGTAAAAATACGCCGTTTTCTTTTTCACGCGGGAAGCAAAGCCAGCTTCGCGCAGAGCGACCGTGGCGTAGCGGTCCGCGAAATACACCTTTTCCTCCGCAAACGCGGGATTGGGATCTCTCGGATTCTGCGCAAATACCTCGAAATAGGCTCTGCCGCTTTCCAATTCCGTCTTATCGAAAATACCGCCGAATCGGGGAAGCGCCTCAAAGCGGCTCTTGTGGTCGGTATAGCGTTCCTCCAGATAGGAAATACCGTAGAAAAGGTCGATAAACGCGGGAATCAGATACATACTTTCCAGAATACCGAAGGAGAAGGTCAGGATCAGATACCACGTAGAATCGAAAATCCGTGAGG
Source organism: Clostridia bacterium (assembly GCA_017412045.1). Lineage (GTDB taxonomy): Bacteria > Bacillota > Clostridia > Oscillospirales > CAG-272 > QALR01. Next base: position 28,627 of record JAFQOX010000137.1, on the reverse strand, counting down.
CAACCACGAGCGCGCATTTGACCAGCGACACCCACATTGCGGCTTTGAAGCGCGCGCGCGCGTTGCGGATATTGCGCTCCAGATCGGAAAGCTCCGCGATTGCCCGCATGATAAAGAGATAGCCGATAAAATCGGGGAAAATATCAATGATATTGATGAAGGGATTGAATAAAAAGATACATCCGACGATCATGTATCCGATTTTCATAAAAAAGAATCACGCCTTTCCTGCAAACGCCCGCTTCGGGCGAACGCTCTTTATTTTTTCTTATGCGTGCGCGTACGCGCCGCGCCCTTGGTCTTTTTCGCCTCCGCGCGTTCAAAATAATCGAAGGGCGTTTTATATTTATGCTTGCGGTTGTCGGGCATATCCTCGTCGCCCTCCAGACAGATCCACATATAGCATCCGAAAATCAGCGTCGCGTTGATCACGATACAGCAGATATTCAGGAGCATCTGCAAGCCCGCCGTCTTGGACGCGTCCAGAACGATGCCGAATTGCGGCAGAAGGGTCGGCAGAAAATGCTCGCCGAAGAAAAAGAAAGCCGTATAAAGCGCGAGACGGATCGACTTTTTGCGCAATTTTTCGACACCCGTCTGCGCGGAGATCAGATAGAGAGAATACAAAAGACAAAGCGAAAAAATCAACTTGAAAACGGCGTATCCGTAATTGATGCCGTTCAGCCACGCCGCAGACAGCGGCAGGATTTCCAGCGAGGTCGAGAGCTCCGCCGTCAGATACACGAGCGAAAACGGAATGCCGAGCGTTCCCAGAATTTTGGAAATCTTAAAGCAATCGCAATACCGCGAAGCGACGGAAAAGCCGTGTGACAGCAGTAAAAAGCCTACGACGTCGGGCGTTACGTCCAGCGTGACCCCGACGATCTCAAAATTCGTTCCGAGGAGCAAAATATACCCCAGGAACATCCATGCAAAACCCATAATGACAAGCCCTTTCAGAAAATATTATTATTTTTCATATACGATCGCAATCCCAAACGGCAATGAAAAATTGCCGTTTGGGCAGGCGGTGTCAGGCGTTTGCCTCCGTGCCGCCGGGTTTGCCGCAGCATTGCTTGTATTTCTTACCGCTTCCGCAGGGGCAGGGCTCGTTTCTGCCGACGCGCTCCGAGGCGCGTCTGACGACGGGCTTTTTCTTTTCGGAGGTATCTCCGCCCACGCCCGCGAGTCCCGCAGCTTTCTGCTTTGCGACCTGGGTACGCTTGATCTCCGCGGCAGGTCTCGCAAAAAGAACCATACGCACGGTATCCGTACGGATCTTCTCGATCATATCGTCGAACATATTGCCCGCCTGAATGCGGTATTCGGTCAAGGGGTTTCTCTGCGCGTAAGCGTTCAGACCGATGCCGTCGCGCAGATCGTCCATCTCGTCCAGATGCACGATCCACGAGGTATCGACCGCGCGGAGCAGCGCGACTCTCTCCAGCTCGCGCATATTTTCGCCGAAAACGGCTTCCTGGCTGTCGTACAGAGCAGCCACTCTTTCGAGCAGAGCGCTCTCCAGCGCCTTGGCGTTTTCCATGGGATCGTCACGGCGTACGATCCACGAAAGCTCGTGCGCCGCTTCATCAGCGAGGAATTTTCCGTCCTCGTCCACACAGCGCTTCAGCGTCTCCGTCACCGCGCTGTCCGCCATACGGCGGATCTTCTCACTGAGGTCCGCGCCGTCGAGAACCTCTCTTCTCTGACCGTAGATGATGATTCTCTGCTGATTCATGACGTCGTCGTAATCCAGAACGTTTTTACGGCGCATGAAGTTTTCGCCCTCCAGACGCGTCTGCGCGCTCTCGATGGAGCCCGAAAGCATCTTCGCGTCGATCGGCTGATCCTCCTCCAGACCGAGCTTGTCGATCAGACCGATGATGCGCTCACTGCCGAACAAACGCATGAGATCGTCGTCGAGTGCCAGGAAGAAGCGGCTCTCGCCGGGGTCGCCCTGACGTCCCGCGCGTCCGCGGAGCTGATTGTCGATACGGCGGCTTTCGTGTCGCTCCGTACCGAGGATGAAAAGGCCTCCCACGCGGCGGACGCGTTCCGCCTCGGGCGCGATCGCCGCCTTGTGCGCTTCCAGCGCCTCGCGGTAAAGCGCCCTCGCCTCGCGCACGCGCTCGTCGATCTCCTCGGACATACCGACCGCAAGCGAGATCTCCTCCTCATTGTATCCGTTCTTTTTCAGATCGTTCTTGGCGAGAAATTCCGCGTTACCGCCCAGCATGATATCCGTGCCTCGTCCCGCCATATTCGTGGAAATGGTGACCGCGCCGAGCTTACCCGCCTGCGCGACGATCTCTGCCTCCTTTTCATGATGCTTGGCGTTCAGCACGTTGTGCGGTACGCCTTGCTTTTTGAGGAGCGCAGAGAGAAATTCGGATTTGTCGACGGAAACCGTACCGACGAGGATCGGCTGTCCCTTCTCGTGACATTCCTTGATCTGCGCGATGATCGCTCTGTATTTTCCCGCCTGGTTTTTATAGACCGCATCGTTTCTGTCCACGCGGATCATCGGGCGGTTGGTGGGAACCTCGACGACGTCCAGACCGTAGATCTCTCGGAATTCGTTTTCCTCCGTCAGCGCGGTACCCGTCATACCGGAAAGCTTTTCGTAAAGTCTGAAGAAATTCTGGAAGGTGACCGTCGCCAGCGTCTGGTTCTCATCCTGGATCTTCACGTTCTCCTTCGCCTCAATCGCCTGATGCAAGCCGTTGGAGAAGCGTCTGCCGGGCATGATACGTCCCGTGAAGGCATCGACGATCATGACCTTGCCGTCCTGCGTGACCACGTAGTCCACGTCGCGCTTCATGATGCCGTGCGCGTACAGCGCCTGCTGGATATGATGATTGATCTCCATATTTTCGGGATCGGAAAGGTTTTCGAGCGCGAAGAACGCCTCCGCCTTTTCAATACCGTGCTTCGTCAGAACGGTGCGCTTGGACTTCTCGTCCACAATATAGTCCTCCGCGACGTCCTCGTTATCGGATTTGGTATCCATCTCCTTTACGACGTGCGCGCGCAGACGGCGAACGAAGGTCTCCGTCGTTTTGTAAAGCTCGTTGGACTGCGTTCCCTGACCCGAAATGATCAGCGGCGTTCTCGCCTCGTCGATCAGGATCGAGTCCACCTCGTCCACGATGGCGAAGGCGTATCCGCGCTGCGTGAGGTCGTTTTTATAAATGACCATGTTATCGCGCAGATAGTCGAAGCCGATCTCGTTATTCGTACCGTAAGTAATATCCGAGGCGTAAGCCGCCTTCTTCTCCTCCGAGGTCTGACCGTGAACGATGAGCCCCGTCGTCAGTCCGAGAAAGCCGTATACCTTTCCCATCTCCTCGCTGTCGCGGCGCGCGAGATAGTCGTTGACCGTGACGATATGGACGCCCTTTCCCGCAAGCGCGTTCAGATACGCGGGCATGGTCGCCACAAGCGTTTTACCTTCACCCGTTTTCATTTCCGCAATGCGGCCCTGATGAAGAATGATACCGCCCATCAGCTGTACGCGGAAGGGACGTTTGCCGAGAACGCGGTCCGCCGCCTCGCGGCAAGCCGCGAACGCATCGGGCAGAATGGAGTCGAGCGTTTCGCCCGCCGCCAGTCTTTCCTTCAGAAGCGCCGTCGTGCCGCGAAGCTCGCCGTCGCTCATAGCGGAATACTTGTCCGCCAGGGCCTCGATCTTGTCCACGATCGGCTTGATTTTTTTGATCTGTCTTTCGCTGTATGTGCCGAATAATTTATCTGCAAGTGACATCTTTTCTATCCTTTCAAAATTTGGAATTCCCGTACGGCGCACCGTTTCCTTAACGAATATATGGCCATACGCTATGTATTATACTGTATTTTTTATAAAAATACCACATGATTTTGTAAACAAAATCATTTTTATCCGATATTTTCGCCGCGGGCATCCGCCAGAAGCGCGCCCAGACGCTCGCCGTCGGTTTTCAGACCCGCAAATTCCGTTTGCCGCAGGATCTCGTAAACGGCAATCGCCGCGCTGTTGGAAAGGTTCAGGCTTCGCTTATCCGAAAGCATGGGGATCCTCACGCTGCGGTCAAAATGCGCCGACGTCAGCTCCTCGGGAAGTCCTCTGGTCTCCTTGCCGAAAACGAGATAGATCTCGCCGTTTTCGTCGGTTCTCGCTTCCGTATACAGCTTGCTCGCCTTCGTGGTATAGAACCAAAGGTTATCGTTGCCGTGCTTTTCCATAAAGTCGGCAAGCGAATCGTACATATAAATTTCCAGCGTATTCCAATAATCGAGCCCCGCGCGCTTCAGCTTGCGGTCGTCGATCACAAAGCCCATGGGATATACCAGATGGAGCGCCGCGCCCGTGGCGGAGCAGGTTCTGGCGATGTTGCCCGTATTCTGCGGAATTTCGGGCTCCACCAAAACGATATTGATTTTCGTCATAACAATCTCCGTTTCCTATATAAATTTCTTTCGTCTATCTTATTTATTATAACGTATTTTTCCGAAAAAAGCAATCTTTTTATACGATATACAGAAATTTCATCGTGTATTTTTTTCGTTTCCGCAAAAAATGAATACGAAAATCTTTTTCACAGGTGAAAATGTTTTCGCAAAACCACAAAGAAAGGATTTTTACGTATATGATCAAAATTACGGCAAAATATCTTTCCGTCACCCTGCTCGCGCTGACGTTCGCCCTCGTCGGCGCTTTGCCTCTCTGTGCCGAAAGCGCGCAGAGCTGGTACTGTAAAAGAGAGAAGGGGCATATCCGCCCCTGCGCGGATCCGAATATGGCATATATTGAAGAAGAAAACGGCTTTTTTCTCGGCAAAGATCCGGAGGAAAAGGTCATCTATCTCACCTTTGACGCGGGCTATGAGAACGGCAATATCGCCCGCATTCTCGACACGCTGAAGGCGCACAACGCCGAGGGCGCGTTCTTCATTCTGGAAAACCTCATCCGACGCAATCCCGAGCTGGTCGAGCGGATGAAGAGCGAGGGACATCTGGTCTGCAATCACACCGCGCGCCATAAAGACATGACGAAGCTGAACGAGGCAGAGATCGAAGCGGAGCTTCGCGCGCTGGAAACGCTCTATTCCGATACCTTCGGCGCGTCTCTCGCGCCCTTCTACCGTCCGCCCGAGGGCAAATTTGACCGAAAAAGTCTGTCCGTTGCCAAAAGACTCGGCTATCACACCGCTTTCTGGAGCCTCGCCTACGCGGATTGGGACAACGACAAGCAACCGGATCCCGAAAAGGCAAAGGCGCTCCTCTGCGAGCATCTGCACAACGGCGCCGTCATTCTCCTGCATCCGACCTCAAAGACCAACGCCGATATTCTGGACGCTCTGCTGACGGAATGGGAAAAGCAGGGGTATCGCTTCGGCTCGCTGCTGGAATTTACGGAGAACGCCGCATGAAGCGCGGGCTCTCTCTTCTGATCGCCGCCGTGATCTTCATCTTTCCCTTTTCGCTGTCGGCAGCTGCCGATCAACCCGTCATCCGATCGGGCAATCCCGACTCCATGAAGATCGCGCTCACCTTTGACGACGGCCCGCACCCTTATAAGACGGATGCCGTGCTGGACATTCTCGCCCGATACGGCATCCGCGCCACCTTTTTCGTGATCGGCGAAAACGTTTCGTACTATCCTCAGCCGCTGAAGCGCGCCGTCGCGCTCGGCCACGAGATCGGAAACCACACCTATCACCACGCGCGCATTTCGGAGGGATGCGATGCCGTGACCGCCGAGGAGATCGAAAAAACGGAAGAGATCATTTTCAGGACGGCGGGATACCGCACGCGGCTATTCCGTCCGCCCGAGGGCGCGTACGACGACTGCGCGCTGGAGGTCGTCAAAAACAAGAATTACCGCGTGATCCTGTGGACGGTGGATTCCCGCGATTGGGAAAACAAGAGCGCCGAAGCCATGGTACAAACGGTCATGTCAAACGTCAGGGGCGGCAGTATTCTGCTTTTTCACGACTATATGGGCAAGCGCTCCAACACGCTGGAGGCGATCGACGTTCTGATCCCCCGCCTGATCGCGCGGGGATACCGCTTCGTCACCGTATCCGAGCTGCTGGAGCAAAGCTGAGGCTTTGTAACGAACCGAAATCAAGTTCTTTTACAAAATAAAAAGCGGCGAATCGCCGCTGATGGTTGCCGCCGTATAGCAGTTTGTTCTGATTTTGTCCCTTGTTCGACGGCGGAGCCGTTTTACGCAATTTCCTATAGTGTAAAAAGCGGGCAACGCCCGCTGGAAAACTGCTTGCCCTGCAAGCTGTGTGCTCGCCTATCGCAGTTAAGACTGTATCCAAACGATATAAACGGCGAGGTTCTATTTGCGCAATTTCCTATGCAATAAAAAAGCACCCGGTGAGATGGGTGCTTTCTTTATGAGAAGAAATTGAACTGCAAATTAACCGTTCATGCTGTTGAGCATATTCGTGAATCTGCTCTTCTTTCTTGCAGCATTGTTTTTGTGAAGAATACCGTGAGCAACAGCCTGGTCAATCTTCTTAACAGCCTGCTTGTAGGTCTGCTGAGCGAGTTCTTTGTCGCCTGCAACAACAGCAGCTTCATATTTCTTAAGGTCGGTCTTGAGCGCAGTCTTGAACATTTTGTTCTGAAGAGTCTTGGTTTCAATAACCTTAACGCGCTTCTTCGCGGACTTGATATTCGGCATCGTTTACACCTCCTTGTCGAATTGATAAGAAGCGGGGTCGCCATGAGAGGTTGGCGATTATCCTTTTTCTATCTGCATTACTATATTATCATAGCACTTATTCTGCAAAATAGCAATAGTTTTTTTGAAAATAATTTGAAATTTTTTGAAAATTTTTAACTTTTTTTCTTTTTCAAGGAAAACTTCGATTCTTTTCCTTGCCAAAGGCGTACGATGTTCTGTCTGTGCAGTACGATGATCAGAACGCCCATCAGAACCGCCGCGATAATCCCCGCAGGGGGAACCGCCATCGTGTGGCCCTCCCATTCGACCAGGATCCACGGGATCATATTGATGAGGAGCGGGAAAGCCGCCGCGCAGATCACGGAGCCGAGGGAAACGTAGCGGGAAACGTAAACGATCAGCACGAAGGCAAGCAGAAGCAGAACCCATACGTAGGGATTCAGAACGAGGAGCGCGCCCGCGAAGGTCGCCACGCATTTGCCGCCCTTGAAGCGGTGATACAAGGGAAACGCGTGTCCGATCATGCACATGAGCGCGGAAATATAAGCGAAGCCCAGATGATAGGGCATGACGAACATACCGATGAGGGTGGAGATCACACCCTTGAGGATGTCGCAGACCAGAGTGAGAGCTGCGGATTTGATTCCGTAGGTACGGAGCATATTGGTCGAGCCGGCGTTACCGCTTCCGTGCTCGCGGACGTCGTCGTGGTGCAGTCCCTTGGAAAAAACGACCGCAAAGCTGATGCTGCCGAGCAGATACGGAACGACAATGCAAAAAACCATCGCAAGGAAGAAAACCGGCGTTCCCCAGGTAAAGCCGAGTTTTCCGATCAATCCGGTTGTCAAAAGTTCTCCCATAATAAAACTCCTTTATTCTTTATTCGTCGCCCTTCTGGCGGATGATAAAGCGAATCGGCGTGCCGCTGAAGCCGAACACCTCTCGCACCTGATTTTCGAGATAACGCTGGTAAGAGAAATGGAAAAGCTCTGCTTCGTTACAGAAGATAACGAACGTGGGAGGACGGACGTCCACCTGTGTCATGTAATAGATCTTGAGACGTCTGCCCCTGTCGGTCGGAGGCGGAACTCTCGTGATCGCTTCGGAAAGAACGTCGTTGAGCATACCCGTGGAAATACGCAGGGAAGCCTGCTCGTTGACGTAATTGATGAATTCGAAAAGCTTGGGCAGTCTCTGTCCCGTTTTCGCGGAAATGAAAAGAATCGGCGCGTAGGGCATATACGCGAGCGAGGTACGGATCTTGTCCGTAAATTCCTTCACGCTGTTGTTGTTCTTTTCCACGAGGTCCCATTTGTTGACGACGATGATCGTCGCCTTGCCCGCCTCGTGCGCGATGCCCGCGATCTTTTCGTCCTGGTCGGTAATGCCCTCCGTCGCGTCGATCAGAAGCAGACAAACGTCCGCTCTGTCCACGGCGGAATGCGCGCGCAGAACGCTGTATTTCTCGATGCGGTCAAAGATCTTGCTCTGACGGCGGATACCCGCGGTATCAATGAAGGTGAATTTACCGTGCTCGTTTTCGACGAAGCTGTCGATCGCGTCTCTGGTCGTTCCCGCGATATTGGAAACGATCATGCGCTCCTCGCCGAGCACGCGGTTGACGAGGGAGCTTTTGCCCGCGTTCGGCTTACCGATCACGGCAACCTTGACGGAGTCGTCGTCCTCCTCGGGCGTGTCCTCCGCATCGGAAAGCTCGAGAATACGGTCGAGAAGGTCGCCCGTACCCGTTCCGTGCACGGAAGAGAGCGCGATGGGGTCGCCGTCGAAGCCCAGCTCGTAGAATTCGTAATATTCGAGCGGGAGCGCGCCGACGGAGTCGATCTTATTGACGCAGACGATGACGGGCTTGCCGCTCTTGAGGAGCATAACGCCGATATCGCGGTCGTCCGCCGTCAGTCCCGCGTGAACGTCGCACATGAATACGATGACGTTCGCGGTCTCGATGGCGATCTCCGCCTGTGTCTTCATCTTTTCGAGGATCAGATCGTCCGTTTTGGGCTCGATACCGCCCGTATCGATCAGAACGATGGGTTTACCGTTCCATTCGGTTTCGTAATAGATACGGTCTCTCGTCACACCGGGGGTGTCTTCCACGATGGAGATACGGGATCCCGCGATTTTATTGAAAAGCGTGCTTTTGCCGACGTTCGGTCTGCCGACAATCGCCGCAACTGTTTTTGCCATGGGAGCATCCTCCTTTACGGTTGATTTAAATACCGAGTAATCGATCGAAAAATTCGTATCCGTCCGAGGGACAGGTACGGATCTCTGCGCCGAGCGCCTCGGAAAGCTCGTCGATATGCATACCGCAGAGGAAAAGATCCTCCTCGTAGCGGAGCATATTCGAGGAAATGTAAAGCGTTTCGCCAAGCGGCTTGCCGAGCAGCTGCTCCTTCAGATCCCGACCGGTCAAAAGGCCCGCAACCGTCACGGTCTCGCCGAAATAGCGATTTTCAATTTCATATATATGAATCTTCACGTTCGGATATTTCTCGCGGAATTTCTCCGCAAGTCCGCACAGGAAGCCGTACGCCGCCTTACCCGTAGCGACCGAAATTTCGCGCGTCAGCGCTTCATCCGGCTCTGCATCGGCGAGCGCGTCCTCAAATTCCTGCTTCATGGAAGCGATCATGCCGACGCCGTCCTCGATCGCGTGAAAATCCTCATAATATTGGGCATCGGGGATCGGAAGCCCCGCCTGCTGATAAAATTCGTCACCAACGTAGAAAATTCGCGTGCCGTAATGCCGCAGGCACTGTTCGGCAAACGCCTCGACCTTGCGGATCACGTCCCTTGCCTCCTGCTCGGAGAAGGGCGTCAGGGGATACAGCTTGTTTTCCTCGCGGAATCTCGTCATACCCGCGGGCACGATCGAAACGTGGATCACCGCAGGGTGCATACAAGCCAGATCGTGCATGGTCCTTTCCAATTCCGCGCCGTCGTTGACACCGCGGCAGAGAACGATCTGACAGTTCATCTCCGTTCCCGCCTCCGCAAACCTCTGCATATAGGCGAGCGAGGACGCCGCCTTCGGGTTCTTCAGCATGAAAACGCGGAGCTCCGGATTGGTCGTATGGACGGAAATATTGATCGGCGACATCTTCATTTTGATGATACGGGAAACGTCGTCGTCCGTCAGATTCGTCATCGTGATGTAATTGCCCTGCAAAAAAGAAAGGCGGCTGTCGTCGTCCTTGAAGTAGAGCGTATCCCGCATACCGCGGGGAAGCTGGTCGATAAAACAAAAAATACATTTATTGCGGCAGGAATGCTTCTTATCCATCAGAAACGTTTCAAATTCCAGACCGATATCATCGTATTCGTCCTTTTTGATCCGGACGGTATATTCCTCTCCGCCGCGGCTGAGCGAAACGGAAAGAAGCTTCTCGCAAAGATAGAAGCGGTAATCCAGAATATCCGCAATCGGATGTCCGTTGACAGAGATCAGAAGATCACCCGGACGGATCCCCTTTCTGTCCGCAGACGAGCCCTTTAAAACACCCGTAATCGCAACCATTGTCCGCATCCTTTCATATTACCTTTGACGTATTGGATCTTTATACGAAACCGCGCCCGTATAAAGAAAATCGGCAGGTATGCCACGCATACCTGCCGCAGATTGCAACCAATGCTGCAAATTACGCGTCCTGTTTTACAATTTCCTTGCCGTTATAGGTTCCGCAATTTTTGCAAACTCTGTGCGAAAGATTGTATTCGCCGCACTTGGGGCATTTAGTCATGCCGGGAAGGTCAAGCTTCCAAACGTTGGAACGTCTTTTGTCGCGTCTTGCCTTCGATACTTTTCTCTTCGGTACTGCCATGTTACCACACCTCCAATTTAAAGATTACGGCCTATGCCGTGATGATACATTTAATTCCGCTATTGCAATAGGGTTTTCAGAATCGCAAGTCGGGGATCCACTTCTTTTTTATCGCAATCACAATCGCCTTCATTCAGATTCTTGCCGCATTTGTGGCAAAGACCGAGGCAATCCTCTTTGCAAAGTGTTCTCGACGGCATTTCAAGCATGATCTCCTCTTCCACGGAGGGGAGCAAATCGAGTTTTTTATCCTCGATGATGATGTAATCGTCATTTTCGGACGAAACGTCCTCACTTGAAGCGATGTCTTTTTCAAACGAAATTTCAAGCACGTTGCTGACGGGCTCGATACAGCGCGCGCACAGGGTACTGTAGCTGACTCTCACGTCAGCGGAAAGCACCATATAGCCCGCCATATTTTTGACGTATCCCGTCACGATAATGGGCTCTGCAAAATCAACGTCCGCATAAACGGTCGCGAGAAGGCTGTCCTCGCTCGGACGAAAGGAAAATTCAAAATCAATCTGTTGTAAAGACCCCGAAAGAATCGGCAACATATCCAGAATCATTTTTACCTCCTTGTGTGACCCTACATAACACCAAAATACAACATTTAATATTATACATGGAGAAACGGTCTTTGTCAAGACCTTTTCTCATTTTTTGCGAAAAGGAGGTCGGTTTTTATCCGTTTTTTCTGATTTTTATGACGAGAATCGAATTTGCCTTCAGATATTTTCCGAAAGAAATCGTACGCAGAGGTCCCTTTTGCATATGCACGGGGGCGAAGCCGTGCCGATCGTCCGTCAGATAATATTCCGCAGTACAGACCGTTTCGCCGTCCCAGCCCCTGACGTCAAAGGAATAATTTTTCCACGCGCCGCGATATTGCGCCACGGCGATACAGGCGTAATCACCGTCGGCACTCGCCGCGAGGTAAACCCCCGGATGCGCGCTGTTTTCGCTGACGGAGACCTCCGTTTTTCCTTGGCGGAGTGCATCGTAGGCATAGAATGCGTCGAACTGCTTCTGGGGAACACCGTAAATATTGAACATCGTGCAGTACATGGAGAGCGCGTCGGCTCTGTGCATGGTCGCCACGCGGACCTCGCTTTTCTGGAACGTGATCATCTGCGCCAGACTGTACGCCGCGCCGACCTCGGAGCTTGCCGTTGTGAACAGCTCCTCGAAGAGATATTCGCCGCCGTCCAGCTCAAATTCCGCCCAGAGTCCCGAGCGCACCCAGAAATAATTCCATTCCGTGCAAATGAGAAAGGTATCCTCATAGCCGTATTCGTTCAGAAGCGATCGCAGCCTTGTAATATAGCGCTTGGTCCTCTCGGGATCGTCCACGTAGCAATGCCACGGGCAGAAATCGATCGGAACCCCGTTTTTTCGCAGGATCGAAAACACCGTCCGGAAGAAGGCTTCCCGCTCGGGGGACAGAATGTTACAGCTCGGATAAGAACCGATGTACAGGTCGGGAAAGCACCCCTTCAGATGGCTCGCGGCAACGGAAAGAAATTCCCCGAATTCCTCGGGCGTTCCCGTCCATTGACCGTCCATTGCGCGATTGGGATTGCAGGTATCGGGCTCGTTCCAAATCTCAAAATACCGGATACCGTAATGATGTCCTTCTGCCCATCCCTCGTTATAATGGCGGATGATATGCTCGCAGATCCGTGCCCATTTCCCGAAATCCTTCGGCGGCTCGTTATGGAAGCGGAAATCCCCATGCTCCATGCTGGAGCCGAGGCGGTAAATAATATCCGTTCCGCATTCCTTGATTTTTTCGATATAATAGTCGGAAAGCGTAAAATCGTAGTTTACCGGATCGTTCTCATCCGCATCAAAATTGCGGAAAATGCTCGGAACGTCACAGCAAGCATGAAAATGCGTGCGCATATCGTGGAGGCGCGAAAAAGGAATGTTCGCCTTTTTGAAATACTTTGCCGTCATTTTAGAGGGACCGTTGCAAAGACCGTTCATCGGCTTGACGGGTCCCAGAGGGGCTGAAAAATCAATTGTATAATCCACCGTTGCACCTTTCTTTCATTTCAAGTAAAAATCCGCAGAAAGCAAGCTTCTGCGGATTTTGCGGTCTTCCGGCTTACCGCTTATTTCGCGATAATGTTGAAAATCTTATTCTTGACGTAGATCTTCTTGACGATCGTCTTGCCCGCGACGAGGTTTGCAACCTTTTCGCTTGCCATAGCGGCGGCAAACGCGGTGTCCTCGTCCGCATCGGCGGGGATCTGTACGGTGTCCTTGGTCTTACCCATGACGGCAACGGCGATGGTCACGGTATTGTCAACCGTCTTTGCTTCGTCGTAGGTCGGCCATGCCTCGAGGGAAACGAGCGTTTCCTCACCGAGTCTGTGCCAGAGCTCCTCCGCCAGGTGAGGCGCGAAGGGAGCGAGCAGCTTCACGAAGATCTTGAGCTCGTCAACGGTCAGGGATTTTGCATCGTAGATCTCGTTGAGCAGAGCCATCATGGAAGCGATCGCGGTATTGAACTTCATGGTGTCGATGTCGTTCGTTACCTTCTTGATCGTCTTATGGAAAGCGGTTTCGAGCTTCTTGGTCACGCCCTCGCCCTTTGCCATATACATCAGGCCCTCGGTACGCTCCAGGAAGCGCTTACAACCCTTGATGCTGGAGGGGGACCACGGAGCCGCAGAGCCGTAATCGCCCATGAAGAGGATGTATACGCGGAGAACGTCTGCGCCGTATTCTTCCACAACATCGTTGGGGTCAACGACGTTGCCCTTGGATTTACTCATCTTTTCACCGTCGGGACCGAGGATCAGACCCTGCGCGGTACGCTTTGCGTAAGGTTCGGATTCCGGAACTGCGCCGATGTCGTAGAGGAAGTGATGCCAGAAGCGGGAGTAGATCATGTGACGGGTAACGTGCTCCATACCGCCGTTATACCAGTCAACGGGCATCCAATAGTCGAGCGCTTCCTTGGAAGCGAGCGCTTCGCCGTTCTTGGGATCGCAGTAGCGCAGGAAGTACCAGGAGGAGCCTGCCCACTGAGGCATGGTATCCGTTTCTCTCTTCGCCGCGCCGCCGCATTTCGGGCAGGTGCAGTTCACGAAGGATTCTACCTTTGCCAGCGGGCTTTCGCCGCCTTCGCCGGGCTCGAAGTTTTCCATATCGGGCAGACGGAGAGGAAGCTCCTCGTAGGGAACGCCGACCATGCCGCAGTGCGGGCAGTGAACGATCGGGATCGGCTCGCCCCAATATCTCTGTCTGTTGAACGCCCAGTCCTTCATCTTGTACTGGATACCCTTTTCACCGATGCCCTTTTCGGTGAGATATGCGAGCATTTTTTCGATGGCTTCCTTCTTGGTCTTGATGCCGTTGAGGAAGTCGGAGTTGACCATTTCGCCGTCGCCCGTATAAGCCGCCTTGGAAATGTCGCCGCCGCTGATAACTTCGATAATATCAATGCCGAATTTCTTTGCGAAATCGTAGTCGCGTTCGTCGTGCGCGGGAACCGCCATGATCGCGCCCGTGCCGTAGCCCATCATAACGTAGTCGGAAATGTAGATCGGAATTTCCTTGCCGTTTGCGGGGTTGATCGCGGAAATGCCCTCGATGCGCACGCCCGTCTTATCCTTGACGAGCTGGGTACGCTCGAATTCCGTTTTCTTTGCGCATTCCTCCTTATACGCGTCGAGCGCGTCGATGTTGGAAATGCGGTCGCGGTATTTTTCAATGATCGGATGCTCGGGCGCGATAACCATGAAGGTTACGCCGAACATCGTGTCGCATCTGGTGGTATAGATGCGCAGGGAATCCTCACAGCCGGTGAGCGCAAAGTTTGCGAAGGCGCCCTCGGATCTGCCGATCCAGTTTTCCTGCTGGAGCTTGATGTTGGGCAGATAATCCACCTTTTCCAGACCCTGAAGAAGCTTGTCTGCGTATTCGGTGATTCTCAGATACCAGACGTCCTTGGACTTCTGGACGACGTCACTGCCGCAGATGTCGCATTTACCGCCCTGGGAGTCCTCGTTGGAGAGAACGACTGCGCAGTGCGGGCAGTAGTTGACGAGCGTGGTCGCGCGGAAAACGAGACCTTCGTCGAACATTTTGCGGAAGATCCACTGGGTCCACTTGTAGTAGTCCTCGTCCGTGGTGTCGATCACGCGGGTCCAGTCGAAGGAAAAGCCGACCTTTTTGAGCTGCGCCGTGAATTTTTCGATATTTCTGTCCGTCAGCACGCGGGGGTGCGTATTGAACTTGATCGCGGAGTTTTCCGTGGGAAGACCGAAGGCGTCGAAGCCGATCGGGAACAGGACGTTATAGCCCTGCATTCTCTTCTTTCTGGAAACGACCTCAAGGCCGGAATATGCCTTGATGTGACCAACGTGCATACCTGCGCCGCTGGGATAAGGGAATTCGACCAACGCGTAGAATTTGGGAAGCGAGTAATCGTTCTTCGCTTCAAACGCATGGGCGTCATCCCAAGCCTTCTGCCATTTTTCTTCAATGGCTTTAAAATTATAGGACATGGTTTTGATTTCTCCTCCAAAGTATATTAATGTATCATTATGCTTCGAGCACGAGCGGAATTTCTTCCGCATCGTTCCAAAGCTTTTCGAGCTTATAAAATTCTCTCTCGTTCTTGTGGAAAATGTGCACGATGACGTGCGCATAGTCCATAGCGATCCACGTGCCGGTCTCATAGCCGTCAATATGGAAGGGCTTTACGCCCGCTTCGCCGAGTCTGTATTCGATCTCGCCCGCGTAGCCCTTGATCTGGGTGGTCGCGGTACCGGAGCAAAGCACGAAATAATCCGTCAGGTCGTTGCCTTCCCTGAATTTCAAAAGACGGATATCTCTCGCCTTTTTCGCGTCGAGAATTTTCACGATGGCATCCGCAAGCTCACGAGGCGTTGCGTTCTCCAAAGAGCCGAGTTTCATATTTTCCAATTCCATGGTGATTCTCCCTTCTGTTTGATTAATTATATTTCATGATGATAATATTCGTAAAGATAATGGTCGGACGCACCCTTCGTTCCCGAGAAAAAGCCCTTCCGATCAAAAATAGAAATATCAATATCCGTCTTATACACGTTCAGACATTCGTTGATATCCTTCAGCGCGCCCTTTTTGTTCAGGCAATAGTAGATCCACGCGCCCGTTTCAGGATTCTGTACGACGGAGCCGGAAAGCGTGCGCACGCTGACGGCATCGTCGCCGAGCCGATAAGCCATTCTAACGTAAGCGAGCATATCCATCAGGGACATGGAGGTGCGGATTTTCTGCATGATCTCCTTGTCGCGGATCAGTCTGAGCATGGAATCCACGGTGATCCTGTTCTTCACCTGCTGAAAGACCTGCGTCATAAAATCGCCCCGCATTTCCACGCGGCCGATGTCACCCGTCGCATAGCCCGAACGGTAGCGGATCAGTTGCTCGCATTGGGCGCCGTCCAAATGCTGATAGCCCGCCTTCAGATTGATATAGAGGTCCTGCGCGGGGTCCTCGTAGAACATATCCCGCGGCACGTCGTAATCGATGCCGCCGACCGCGTCGATGACGTGGCGGAAGCCCTTGGTATCAATCAGCACGTATTCGTCAATGTTGATGCAGAGCGCTTCGGAGAGTCTTTTCGTCAGGTCCTGCATGGCGAGCGTTCTCGCCGATCTGGCAGAAACGCCGCTGCTGACCTGTCGGTTATATTCCGCGGCGTAGACCGCGTTGACCCTCGTCAGGCTCGCGTAGCCGCCGACGGTCTTATTGATATAGGTGTCGCGCGGGATCTGCACGATCTCGATCTTTCCCTTTTCGGTATCCAGAGATGCCAGCATCATCACGTCCGTATTGTTGGAAAAGGCATCGATGCCCGCGATCAGAAAGGTATAGAACCCTTCCTTTCGTTCGTAAACGGAGGACGCGGCTTCGGAATCGGGTGACACCGCCTCGCCTTTTCCACTCGGTTGTGTTGAAAAATGCGGCGCTTCGTCCACCTTCGGAGAATAAAATATAAACGTCAGCACAATCGTCAAAATGATAATACCCGCAATCGCAAAAGCCGTACACAACACAGATTTTTTGATTTTTCTTTTTTGGCAATTTACTTTTTGAATTCCGTTTTTATTTTGATCCATGATCGATTCCTCGTTTTTACCGAAAAACGACTCAATTTTCCGAAACTATCTCATTCCAGGTCAGGATCATATCGGCATCGATGGGCTTACCCTTTTCGATCAGGTAAGTCACCGTAAAGCCGACGATGCGTTTCACAGTGTCGTTCAGTAAACGGGAAAGCGCCGTTTTTTCATTTTTGTTTATTTTCTCACATTCACTGTGTAAATATTCCCGAATATCGCGGCAGGAGCGGTATTTTCGTCCCGCCTCTGTAAAATCGGCAACGAAAAGCATTTTATCCGTCACCGTCATACCGACCTTGCCCGTCGTATGGCAAAGGATCGCGGAGCAGACCGCATCCGTCACGATCTCCTCGCCGAAAACCTCTCTTGCGAGAAAGGCGCCCGTATACTGGTGCATGACCGCAGGTACGGCGGGAGGCTGTACGCCGTAGCGCTCGCATATCTCCAGCGCCTGTCCGTGGGAAAGATTCTTGGCAATATCGTGCAGAAGCGCCGCCGCGCAGACCGTATAGGAATCCTCCTCGGAAAGTCCGAATTTTTTCGCAAGCCACTGACATTCCTTGTAGACGCCCACCGTATGCTCCAACCGTTTGGCGTCCTCGTAAAGCGGCAGCCTCTCGCGGATCAGCGAGAGACGCGCTTCCCGTACGGCGTTCATCGGTAAAGTCCCCTTTCCCCTATAAATTCCAGCACGGCGGGCGTCAGATATGCGGATGCATCTCCGCCCGCGGCGATCGTCCCTCGGATCTCGCTGGAGGAGATCTCGATGGGATCGAGCGGAATTTCGATGATCCGCGCGCCGTAGCGCTCGCGGAGCATGGCGATCTTTTCCGCCGCCTCGGGACAGGCGTTCTCCAGACGGCTCGCATACGCGAGCGTACACATGGAAAGAATCTCCTCAAAGCGGAACCAAGTATCGAACGAAAGGAGCATATCCGTTCCGCAATAGAGATAAAAATCGTCAAAGCCCATGGCTTTCAATTTCTGTAAGGTATAATAGGTATAGCTTTTTCCTTCGCTTCGGATTTCAATATCGGAAACCTCGATACGTCCCGCGAATTCCGCGTTTTCCGCAAAAGCCCTTCTCGTCATCTCCAGACGGATTTCGGGGTCGTCGTGCGCCGTAATCGCCTTATGCGGCGGAATCTTCGTCGGGATCACGAAAAGCCTGTCCGGCTCGACGCAGCGAAGAAAAGCGTACGCGGCTTCGATATGTCCCTTATGGATCGGGTTGAAGGTGCCGCCGAAAATACCGACCTTCATCATAGTGACCACGCCTTTCTCTGATTGATTTTATTTGGGCAACTCGATGCGTTTTTTCTTTTTGGATTCTCTGTAAAGAATAAATCTGGTTCCCGTCACGGCGACGAGATCCGCGCCGAGCTTCTCCGCGAGAATTTCACCCGCCTCGCGGGGGCCGTATTCGCACATATCCAGCGTGCGGAGCTTGATCAGCTCTCTCGCCTCCAGCGTGGCGTCAAGCTGGGATACCATCATATCCCCGATGCCGCCCTTTCCGATCTGATAGATCGTATCGTAAGTATTTGCCATCGCGCGCAGGTACGCGCGCTGTTTGCTCGTCAACATGATATGACCGTCCTTTCCGTTATCCTAAGTAAGCTTCCTTGAAAAGCTGCGCGAATTTCGCCATGGCACGCGCGCGGTGGCTGACGGCGTTCTTTTCCTCGGCGTTCATCTCCGCGAAGGTTTTGCCCATCGGCTCGTACAGGAACAGGGGATCGTAGCCGAAGCCGCCGTTGCCTCTGTAATCAAAAAGCATCGTTCCGGGGCATTCGCCTCTGGCGATCAGCTCTCTGCCGTCCGGGAAGACGCACGCGATGACCGATACGAAATGCGCGCTTCTCTTTTCCGCGGGGACGTTCTTCAGGTTTTCCAGAATCTTACGGTTGTTCTCCACGTCGTCGTGTCCGCCCGCGTAGCGTGCGGAGTAAACGCCGGGATCGCCGTTCAGCGCGTCCACGCAGAGGCCCGAGTCGTCGGCAATGCCGATATAACCGAGCTTCGCGACCGTGCGCGCCTTGATCAGCGCGTTATCCTCAAAGGTCTCTCCGTCCTCCACGATGTCGTCGGTATAGCCGATTTCGGCAAGCGAGAGAATCTCAAAGGGCTTGCCGTCCCTGTCGTTGGGGCAAAGCATGTGCAAAAAGGTTTCAATTTCTTTGATTTTATGGCGGTTATTGGACGCCATGACAAGCTTGGACATGGTAATTCTCCATTCTTTATTATTATCATTTATCATTATAGGACAGAGCGTTCGATTTATTTGTCGAAAAGCAGAGCCTGCTGCCCCAATCCGCAAAAATCAGCGTTCAAAGAGCGCGCCGATGAAATCGTTGTGATCGAACGGCTGAAGATCGTCGATTTTCTCGCCGACGCCGATGAATTTCACGGGAATGCCGAGCTCCTTTCGGATCGAGATGACGATGCCGCCCTTTGCCGTGCCGTCCAGCTTGGTCAGCACCAGACCCGTAATGTCGGCGGTGTTTTTGAATTCCTTCGCCTGGATCACGGCGTTCTGGCCCGTCGTGGCGTCGAGCACCAGCAGGGTTTCGCGGATCGCGTCGGGAAGCTCTCTGGAAATGACGCGGTTGATCTTTTCCAGCTCGTTCATCAGATTCTTTTTGTTGTGGAGTCTGCCCGCGGTGTCGATGATCAGAACGTCCGTACCGCGCTTTTTCGCGGCAGCCGCCGCATCGAATACGACCGCCGCAGGATCGGAGCCCTCGCTCTGCGCGATCAGATCAACACCCGCTCTTCCCGCCCAGACGGAGAGCTGGTCGATGGCAGCCGCGCGGAAGGTATCCGCCGCCGCAAGCAAGACCTTTTTGCCGTTTCGCTTGATGTCGTAAGCCATCTTGGCGATGGAGGTCGTTTTGCCCACGCCGTTGACACCGATGACGAGAATGACGGTCATCTTTCCCTTTTCGTAGCGGATCGGCTCGCATTCGCCGATCATATCGCTCAGAATATCGAAAAGCTCGATCTTCGCGACGTTGGGGATCGTGATGCGCTCCTCGTAAATGCGGTCGCGGAGTCTGTCCAGAATCTCCATGGCGGTCTCCGCGCCGATGTCGGAGCAAACGAGAAGCTCCTCGAGATCGTCAAACAGATCCTCGCCGACCTCCTCGTAGGAGCCGAAAATTGCGTCGATTCCCGAGACGAAGGCCTTTTTCGTTTTGGTAAGTCCGTGTTTTAATTTATCAAAAAATCCCATAATCGTATTCCTTTCATGCTTTTATTGCAGATCCAAGCCGATCTTCTTTTCGATCTCGGACACGTCGATGGAAATGACGTCGGAAATGCCCTTTTCGCGCATGGTGACACCGTACAGACGCTCCGCGGCTTCCATCGTGCCGCGGCGGTGCGTAATCAGCACGAACTGCGTTTTGTCTGAATATTTCTTGATGTATTCCGCAAATTTATCGACGTTGACCTCGTCCAGTGCCGCCTCGATCTCGTCCAGAATGCAGAACGGAGACGGGTTGACGTTCAGAATGGCAAAATAGAGGGCGATCGCCACGAACGCCTGCTCACCGCCCGAGAGCAGAGACATATTCTTGATGACCTTGCCGGGGGGCGCGACGTTGATATCGATGCCGCTTTCCAGTACGTTCGCGGGGTCGGAAAGCTTGATCTCCGCGCGTCCGCCGCCGAAGAGCTCCGCGAACACCCTGCCGAAATTGGCGTTGATGGCTTCGATCGTCGTCACGAAGTCTCTCTGCATGGCCAGCTCCAGCTCCGCGATGATGGTCAGCAGGCTCTCCTTCGATTTCTTCAGATCGTCGATCTGCGCCGCCAGCGCGTCGTACTGCGCCTTGACTTCTTTATATTCCTCGATCGCGTTGACGTTGACGTTGCCGAGCGCGCGAAGCTGATTTTTGTATTTATTCTGCGCCGCTACGGATTCCGTGCGGTTTTCCGCCGTCACCTTCATGACGGCGCGCTTGACCGCTTCCGTATAAGTCAGCTCGTATTCATCCCAGAGGAAAGCGATCAGCTTATCGCGGCGGTCCAGAACCGTGCGGTATTCCGCATCGATCTTCGTATATACGCGGTACAGACGGTCGCGCTGATCGCCCAGCTCTCTGGATTGGAAACGGAAGTCCGTCAGCTTTTTCTCAAGCTCCAGCGATCTCTGCGCGGTTTCACTCTTGCGCCGCTCCGTTTGCTCCAGCTCGGCTTGCAGCGCCGCGATCCGCGCCTTGGTTCTGACGGCTTCTTCCTCGCCGAGCCGTATTTTTTCATTGGTCTCAAGGACGGTCAGACGTAAAGCCTCCAGCGTATCGCGGAGCTCCCGCGTGTGGAGCTTGGCGCCGCCGAGCATTTGACCGAGCAGCTCCAGTCCCGCCTGTGCCTTGGTCTTTTCCAGCGTTGCCTCCGTATGCGCGGCTTGCGCCGTCCGCAATTCCTCGGAGAGCGTCGCCTTTCTTTGGGCAAGCGCGCCGAGCTTGGCTTCCGCCGCGCGGATCTGCTCCGTATACGCCAGCTTCTGCCGCTCCAACGCCTGCGCCTGCTCGCGCATCAGGCGGATCTCTTCCTTCAGCCGTCCGTATTCCTCCCGCAAGCCGTCCAGCGTCTGCCCCTGCGCGTCGCGGTTGGAGGTCAGAACGGTCAGCTGCATGGTCTCGGCATCGGAAAGCGTTTTCAGACCGGACAGCGAGGCGAGAACGCCGTTCTCGCGCTTTTTGCCGCTTTCCAGCGCCGCCGTCTGCGCATCGATCTCTTCCTGAATCCGCGCCATCGCGCCGTCCAGCGTCGCGACCTCTTCGCCGAGCTTGTCGATCTGCAAACGGCGGGAAAGGATTCTGCCGTCGGAGGACAGCGATCCGCCCGTAAAGCTGCCGCCCGCGTTGATGACCTGACCGTCCAGCGTGACGATGCGGTAACGGAAATGCAGGGCGTTTGCGATGCGGTTGGCGCTGTCGATGTCCGTCGCGATCAGAATCCTGCCGAGCAGGCTTCTGACGATGCCTCTGTATTTCTCATCGCACTGCACCAGCGCGGACGCCACGGCGACCAAGCCCTCCCGACACGCCGCGGGAACCTCGTTTTCGGAGATCTCGTTTCCGCGCATGGTGGAGATGGGATAGAAGGTCGCGCGTCCCGCGTTTTTCTTTTTCAGATAAGCGATCGAGGCTTTCGCGGAGGCTTCATCCTCCACGATGATATTTTGCAGACTCTGTCCGAAGGCGATCTCCAAAGCCGCCGAATATTGGTCGGGAACGGAAATCAGACGGGATACGGGTCCGAGAATCCGCGCGGGCGAGCCGTCGGGCAAGCGGATCCTGCCGTTTTTATGCTCGCTCACGATGAAGCGGACGGCGCCCGAATAGCCCTCCAGGAATTCCTCCATGCGGATCAGATTCTGCATTTTATGCTTACGCTGGGAGATCTCCAGAAACGTATTGTTTTTCCGTTCCGTCAGCGCTTTGATCTTGGCTTCATCTTCTCTTTTTCGGATCTGAACGGCTTCCAGCTCCTGCTTCAGCGCGGCTTCTCTTTTGCGATAGCCGTCCAGCTTGCCCTTTGCCGTTTCGATTCTTCTGTCGAAAAGCGCGATATCCGATTCGTGCTTTTCGATATTCTTTTCAAATTCCGCAAATTTTTGAGCGTCCGATTCCTCACGCGCCGCCGCAACGGATGCGGCGACGACCGCCTGCGTCTGCTTCTCGCGGAGCGCGGTCAGCTCGGCATCCAAAGCTTCGGATGCCGCCTCGTGCTCGGAAAGCGCCTGCTCCGCCGTCTGCGCCAGACGGGAAGTACGGGCTTCCTTTTCGGAAAGCGCGTCGGCGCGTTTGCTTGCGGCATCGTATTCGTCGGAAAGCTTGGCTTCCTCGGCTTCGGCGGCGGAAAGGCTTTCTCCCAGCGCCCGTATTTTTTCTTCCGAGGAGAGCAGCGTCTCCTTCAAATGCACCGCGTTGTTTTCGGTCAGACGGACGTTGGCTTCGTTTTCGTGGACCGCGCCCGTCAGCGAAAGGATCTTCGCGGCGATGCGCTCCGTCTCCAGCTTGAGCGTCATTTCCTCGCCGCGCGCCTGCTCCTCGGCTTTCTCCAGATTTTCCTGCGCCTCGTTGGCTTCGGTAAATTCCGTTTTGGCAAGAATCAGCTTGGCGGAAAGGTCGTCTGCCTCGGCTTTCGCGACGTCCACGTCAAAGAGCGAGAGCGCCACGTCCACCGCCATTTTGGCATCGCGGAGCTCCAGATATTTTTTCGCCTTCTCGGATTCCTTTTCCAGCGGCGGCAATCTTTCTCCGAGTACGCCCGCAATATCGTCGATACGGACCAGATTGGACTCCGTATCCTCCAATTTTTTCGTCGCCTCCGTTTTCTGATAACGGTAGCGCGCGATCCCCGCCGCTTCCTCAAAGATGGCGCGGCGTTCTTCGTTTTTCTGTGAAATGATCTCCGCGATTCTGCCCTGACCGATGATGGAATAGCCGTCCCTGCCAAGACCCGTATTCAGAAACAGCTCGTGAATGTCGCGGAGACGAACTGCCTTACGGTTGATAAAATATTCACTTTCTCCTACGCGGTAATAGCGTCGGGTGACGGTAATTTCGTCGTATTCCGCAAGAGCGGTGATCTTTCCCTCATCCTCGGAATTGTCAAAGGTAACGGAGACCTCCGCAAATCCCATGGGACTGCGCTGTTGAGAGCCGGCGAAAACGACGTCATCCATCTTGCCGCCGCGGATATTCTTCGAGGATATCTCGCCCAGCACCCAGCGCATCGCATCGGAAATATTGGATTTTCCGCTTCCGTTCGGTCCGACGACGACCGTGATACCGCGGTCAAAGGAAATGACCGTCTTGTCCGGAAAAGATTTAAAGCCTTGCAATTCAAGCCTTTTTAAGCGCATTGCTGTGGACCGTACCTTTCATTTATAATATAATATGGATCATTTATAATAAGGAAACCGTCGGGTGATTTTTAACCGCGCCGCCGTCGGCGACGACACGGAATTCCTTCAGGAAAAATCGCCCGATCAGATCGTTTCTGTTTGCGCCCCTTTGACCGATCACCTTGGAAACGTCGGAGGGGTGCGCGCGCACGAGCGCGGATCTGCCTGCCGTCTCCATCTGCCCGAGTGATGCCGCCAGCATATCCCGAAAGCATACGGAATACGCCATTTCGCCGACCGCGGGATGATAACCGCCCGCGACCACGCCGTCGCCGCTCTCCAGCGCCTCGCCCGATTGAAGCCCGAGACGGATCACGGGAACGCCGTTTTCCAGAAAGACCGCGAGTGCGTTTGCTGCGCGGAGCACCGAGCTTTCCTCCGTCAACGGCTGATACGTACCGTTTGCCGTCATCTCGGCGAGGGCGGTTTCCGCGAAAACGACGGTGGGATAGATCCTTGCGCCGTCCGCGCCCATACGGCAGATATTCAATGCGGTTTGCCTTTCGCTCTCCGCAGTCGATGCGGGAAGTCCCACCATCATCTGTCCGATCAGCTCGAAGCCGTATTCCTTCACGAGCGCCGCGGCGCGGAAGGAATCCTGCGCGGTATGTCCCCGATTACAGGCGCGGAGAACCGCATCGTCCGTGCTCTGAATGCCGAGCTCGACGGTTCTGACACGGTATTTCCGCAGAAGCTCCAGAATTTCGCGGTCGATATAATCGGGTCTGGTCGAAATCCTCACGGATTCGCAGAGTCCCCCGTCGATATATTCGCCCGCGAGACGGAGAAGCGCCTCCATCTCGTCCCTGTCGATGCCCGTGAAGCTTCCCCCGAAATAAGCGATCTGCGTGGGAAGCGTCCCGTCCACCGTGGAAAACGCCCGCTCCAGCTCCTCGCGCACCGCGTATTTTTCAAAGCGCGCGTGACCCGATATTTTTCGCTGGTTGCAGAAAACGCAGGCGTTCGGACAGCCGACGTGCGGAATAAAGATCGGTATATTGATATGCTTTTTCATGTCGTAACGATGTAATTTTTCAGCGCGTCCTCGGCGGCCTTGATCTCCGCCTTCTTCTTGCTGGAGCCCTCGCCCCTGCCCATGATATTGTTGTCGATCCTGACGGCGCATACGTAATGCTTGTCGTGATCGGGACCGCTTTCCGAAATGATCTCATAGGACAGCAAGCCCTTCGCCTCCTGTACGATCTCCTGCAAACGGGACTTGGGGTCCATGATCGGATGCTCGGAAAGGAGAAGCTTGACCTCGCTTTCCAGAATCGGATTGAGGAACGCCGCGACGGTATTCAGATCCTTGCCCGAATCCAGATAGATCGCCGCGAGCAACGCCTCGAAGGCGTCCTCCAGAATCTTATTCTGATCTCTGCCGCCCACCAGCTCC
This sequence comes from Clostridia bacterium, assembly GCA_017412045.1. GTDB lineage: Bacteria > Bacillota > Clostridia > Oscillospirales > CAG-272 > QALR01. Next base: position 3,663 of record JAFQOX010000137.1, on the reverse strand, counting down.
TGACCGTGTCCGAGCAGGAGATAGTCGCCCAGATGAATGGAACGGGCAAAGCCCGACAGCGAACGGGTGCAAACGAGATCCGCGCGGATCTTCGTGAGATCGCCCTCGGGACGTTTGGAAAAAAGATCGAAAAGATAACTGCTCGTCACCAGCGAAAGCACGGAATCCCCGAGAAATTCCAATCTTTCGTTGGAGCAAACGCCGTGATGCTTATTTTCATTGGCGTAAGAAGAATGCCGCAACGCCTCCAATACGTATTCCCGATTGGAGAAGGTGTATCCGATTGTCTCCTCCAGCGCGTCGATATTGCCCGGCTGTGCGTTTTGTTTTTTGATCATATTGCGAACCTTTCTTTTTGTTGAAATCTATGTCGTAAGTATCGTTTTATTGCGCGGGCTGTCCTGCGGCAAGCGCCTCGATCTCCGCGATCACGCCCGTTTTTGCATACGCGATCGCCTGACGGATCGCGTTTTTGATCGCTTTGGCATCGGAATTGCCGTGCGCCTTGATGACGGGCTTTGCAATGCCGAGGAAGGGTGCGCCGCCGTATTCCTTGGCGTCAAAACGCTGCTTGAGCCCCTTGGCTTTTTTCAGCACCATCGCGCCCGCCAGCTTGCCGAGCACGCCCGAAAAAATACCGCTGAATTGCTTCAGAACGAATTTGGAGGTGCCTTCGATCGTTTTCAGCAGGATATTTCCCGCAAAGCCGTCGCAGACGAGAACGTCGCATTTGTCGAAGGGAACGTCCTTGCCCTCAATATTGCCGACGAAGTGGATGCCCTCCTCCTTGGCGAGGAGCGCGTGCGCTTCCTTATAGATCGGTGTGCCCTTGTGCGCCTCCGCGCCGTTGTTCAAAAGACCGACTCTCGGATTTTCCACGCCCATCACGCGGTTCATATAGATCGATCCGAGGTGCGCAAACTGTACGAGAAATTCGGGCGTGACCTCCGCGTTTGCGCCGCAGTCCAGAAGCAAAAGCGGCTTTTCCATCGGAATCACGCTTGCCAGCGCCGCCCTGCGTACGCCCTCCGCACAATGAACGAAGCCCGTCGCGCCGATGAAGAGCGCGCCCGTATTGCCCGCGGAAACCACCGCATCGCCCTCTCCGCCGGCGACCATACGGAGCGCGGTTGCCATGGAGCAGGCTCTGTGCTCTCTGCGGATGCTGAGAGGATTGTCCTCCATCGTGATCACGTCGGGCGCGTTGACGACCGTGAAGCCGTCCTCTGCGTTCTCCTGCGAGAGAATCTCTCTGATTTTCGCCTCGTCGCCCACGAGCACGACGTCCTCGCCGTATTCCGCCTTTGCCATGACGGCGCCTTTTACAAATTCCGCAACGTCCTTATCGCCGCCCATGACGTCCAAAATGATTTTCATATTCCCAACCACGCCCTTCTTTTTGATTTTCTTTCCTTAGGAAATCCCGCAAAATGATGCGATCCCTTCCGAAAGATATAACTCGCCATAATACATATACATTATATTATATAACTTTCAAACTCGTTTTTCAATACATAAAAAGAAAAATCCTGCTCAAAAACAAAAAAATCGCATGGAAACGGTCGTCACCGACCGCATCCATGCGATTTACGTCAGTTAGTATGTAGCCGTATCTTGAAAAGTGATCTCATCGTCCGTACCGCCCGTACCGGAAATGAGGTAATCGACCGTGCAACGATAGGTTCCCGTTTTTTCCAATTGGTATACGAACGTCTCGGCATGAGATTCTTCTCTGAAATAGTAGACGTCGTTTACGATTTCCTTCCAAAATACCAGCAGATTGCGCTTTTCGATCTTGATGCAGATCGTGGCGCCGGTTGTAACATTGGGATAACCCTTATAATCAACATAAATACGGGCTTCACCCGTATCGGAAATGGTGAATCTTGTGGCTGTGGAATCAGTATTATTGTTAAACAAAGAAATGTCACTTGCCAATACTGAAGGCGAAAACAACGCGGACAGCGTAAACAAAATCGCAAAAATCAAACAAAATTTTCTTTTCATAACGTCCTCCAAAATTTATATTTTTATTTATATTTCACAACGGACCGAATCAGCTCTATGCCATCCTCCGTTGAAATACCATCGTCAATAATATGCAAACGAAATTGATAGTCGTTTGTATTCCAAAAATACGTTTTCATTCCATATTTCTCTTTGAAAAGAATTGAAAAATTATCTATATTAAAAGAATCGAGATCCGCCTCCTCATTATCAAGCGTAAGCATCATATCTAAAGTATACTGTCTTAATTCGATAGAATTGCCATCCTTGTTTTGCCAAACAATGACGGTACTTTCTTTTTCAAAAGATTGTGAATCTAATTCATACCCCTCCGGCACAAGCCCAAGCGTATAAATCGTTTCGATCGTGCTCGGTGATTTCTCGACATCGGACTGACCGAAAAAGAACTCGATATATTTATCGTAGGTTTTGGAAAGGAATTGGACCATGGGCGCTCTCGCCGCATAAACACTTGCGGAAACCACCGAAAACAATCCGATCACGATCAAAACGGAAGCGACCCGCCGTCCGACGGTTCGGAACATCCACGGAGATTTTCGTTTTTGTTGCAAGCCGGCTTTTTTGTAGAGCAGCTGCAACTCCGATTTCAATTCCTCTTCACTTGTTTCGGGCATACCGTCCAATTCTCTGATTTGTCTGAAATATTCGTTCACAAGCGTCATGTCTGCTTGTTCCGAATTGAGCAATTCTTCATCGATTTTTCGATTGATTTCCGAAATTTTCTCTTGAATTTCTTGCTCGGATAATTGTTCTCTGTTTAAATCCATTTTTATTTCCTATAAAAAATGTTGTATTTTCTTTTGCAATCGCCGCCAACGCGAATATAGCGTATTCACGTTGATATTCTTTTTTTGCGCGATCTGAACGATATCGCACTCCTTCATGATGATATCTTCAAACAATTGATATTCTTCCGCACTCAATTGATCCTTTATTTTCTGCATCATTTTTTCGTACAGCTCTTTCTCCGCGCACATATTGGGGATATCAATATCCATGGGAACGTCAGAAATTGCGCCAAGAGATACCGTAGGAAGTCTGGATTGCTTTCGGTTATGGTTATACGTCAAAAATCGGGCCGTTTTCTTTAACCAAATAACAGCTGCCTGCTCGGTTTTCGGTTCAAAATCCTGCCATGTTTTCAGCAACGTCAAAAATGCATCGGTTGTGACATCCTTCGCATCCTCATCGGAAAGATGCATCTGTCGTTTCACATACAAAATAATATGATCTCTGTATTTTATATATATATCCTCAAAGCACTGTAAATTTTGTGAAGTGACCGTTTTATCCGTCATAACTTTTCATTCCTTTTGAAATACAGAAAATCACTCCACAATCTCCACGGGGTCCAAGCTGTCGATCTTGCCGTCCGCGCCGATGGTGCCGACGAGGAGACCGGCATCCCATGTTTCAACCTGAAGATCATGAACGCGGATATGACGTCCTTTTACAAGAAATTGATTTCCGCTGATTGCTGCCTCAAAACCGGTAATCTCAAATTCATCTTCTTCGTATATACAAACAAGTCCCGTGCCGTCGTGGTTGATACGGTAAATGGAACCGTCATTACCTTTGATATACTTTCGCACCTCATCATCTTTATATAGATAGTCTCCGAGATAAATACTTTCT
>JAFQOX010000136.1 GCA_017412045.1 Clostridia bacterium | reverse complement strand
CACGCCCAAAAAGCGGTTATTTTTCCGCATAACTGCGCTTATTTTTTTTGAAATACATATCGTATTTCTGCAAAAAATCAGCTTGTTCTACGAAAAAATTCCTCACTTTTGGTCATATCGCTATTTTTCAAACAAGCCCTAATACGAATCATACTTTATATAAAACTTTTCCATCACATTGAATCTCATATAATTCGCCTGAAAGTTTGCTTGCGGTTAATTGTGCCGAAGTCCCTCGTTCCGCAAACGTCAGAAATTCGGAAATCGGAATTTCAATACGGTCGGAGGTTATATCAATTTTATGGGTATCGACATTTGTATAAAGAAGACCGTCCGCATACTTTTCATAAATTTGCTCTGTTTGATATGTAACCAAGCCACTAAATATGAAGCAAAACGAGTATATATACAGTCCTATCCAGAAAGTTAAATCGGGGGATGTTTGCCGTTTGTCAGAAAAACGAGCAAATCTCTCAAAAATCGAAAGGAGATAAAGGCAATGAAACAAATTGGCAGAGAAGTATGCTTTCTCAGAACCGGAGAACACAACCCCAGAAACGGAGAAAGTTCCTTTCTCAGACTTCGGGATGGGCGCATCATGTGCGTTTATACGAAATATTACGGCGACGATTGGAATGACCATGCCACCGCAAGACTCGAAGCCATCTATTCCCATGATGAAGGAGAAACCTGGTCGGAAAGCCGGATCCTGATCGAAAAAGACGAAGAAGCGCTCAATCTCATGTCGGCAAGCCTGATCCGCCTCGAAAACGGTGACATGGGTGTTTTATATCTGCGCAAATCAATGAAGGATAACAAACTTTTGTGTATGCCGTACTTCGTTCGTTCCTCGGATGAAGGAAACACGTTCTCTGCGCCGATCCTTTGTGTCAACAGAGACGGCTATTATTGCGTAAACAACGATAGGCTGATCCGATTGAAAAACGGCAGAATTCTCTTTCCCGCGGCATATCACGGAGAATCCGGCAGACGGCTCGCCCCGGGAATGCTGACCGTGTGCTATTCGGACGACGACGGCAGAACCTTTCATCAGATGGATGGATTCGTTCGTTCGCCTTATCATGACAATACGCAGCTGCAAGAGCCGGGACTTTACGAGCTTCCCGACGGCAGAATTTGGATGTTTTGCCGAACTGCCTACGGACATCAGTATCAATGCTTTTCCGATGACGGCGGTATGAGCTTCGGAGATGTCACTCCGGCATTCCGCTTTACTTCTCCCGACTCGCCCATGCAGGTTTCCTCGGTTCACGGCAGGACGGTGGCTATTTTCAATCCGATCGGGTATCATTGTCTCAGAGAAGACTGTGAGGATTGGAAAAGCCCCAAAAGAACGCCTTTCGTGCTGGCAGTCAGTGATGACGGAGGACTTTCTTTCGTTGATATGCGTGATTCGTTTCGCGATGGCGGCTATCTCCCCTTTTCCCGAACATGCCGATTGCTGGAAAGCGATACGCAAAACAGCTATTGTTACCCGGCAGTCATTGAAACGAAAGACGGCTTCCTCGTTGCATATTATCATAGCGATCATACGCCGATCTGTCTGAATGGGACAAAAATCACGAAGGTAGATATCGGCGAATTGGATTTTTAAATCAATATTACGATACCTCAATTCATATGGCAAAGGAGAACAGAACATGAGCGACGGGCAAAATTTGAGTCACGAATGGTTTATTCACGTCAATGACGAAGATAAGCGTTTATACGTTTCAAGAGACAAGCCGAATCCCAGCGGCGCTTTTTCGCCGTGTAATATGTCACCGGACGACGTCGATTATGAAATGAGCAAGGGAAAAAGCAAAAAAATTCTTGAAATTTGCGGAATGAACCAAAAAAGCTTTGAATATTTTATCGAGAATTACGGCGAAGAATACGAGTTTTTAAGTTTTTTCAAATGTCAGCTGATATCCGATTTTTCACCGCTTGAAAAGCTGAAGCATCTGCAGGGTGTCAGTATTTATTGGAATATCCGCAACAGTACTCTTTGGGATATGTCTGAAAATCCGGAGCTCGAATACCTCTGGCTTTCGTCAACGAAGAAGATTGCATATAATCCGAGCGCCTTACGTACCGCAAAGCGTTTGAGGCAGGTCGTGTTCATCGGAGATATGGATACGCCCTATCCGATGAACAGCTTGGAATGGATGAGAGGAATGGACTCTTTGGAAAGGGTGTACTTCCGTAATATCAAGTTAGAAAACAGAGACACGCGTGTTTTGGATTGCGTGCCGAGTCTCACCAGATTTGATTTCCCTGCCGGAATGTTTACGACGGAGGAGATCGCCTATATGTGTGCAAAATACCCGCATATGAAAGGAAATTCCATGGGAGCATACAATACGGAAGATGCGATACTCAACGACGTCAGAATTTGCGGATACAGAAAACCGGGGCTGGATCTGCCCAAAGGGCAAGCAAGGCTCGAAAAATATATCAGAGAATTTGATGCATTGGTGGAGAAATACAAAGCGGAACTGAGAAACCATACGTAGCTCTCGTTTATAAGCATAGAGCTGTATCGGAAGATAGCTGCCATCGCCAAGAGATAAGTCTATTCCAAGGCTTGACGATGAGAGGCATATAAATGGCGATCCGTTTTCGCACGTTTGGGCTCGTGCCTCTGACGGAAATCACGCGGAATCAGATCATGCGCTTGATTTGGAAAATATTGGAGAACGTATTGACAAAAGAATAGTTTTGTAATATAATAGTTATCAAATAATGGAATTTTTTGTTGAAAGAAATCGAAATTTAAAACGTAAAGGAGTCTGTTCTTTAATTATGAAAAAAGTCCGAATCGTCGCCGACAGCACGTGCGATCTTTCAGAGGAGCTTCTTGCCAAATACGGCATCCCCGTCATTCCGCTCTGTATCATCATGGATGACAAGAGCTATTACGACGGTCAGGAGGTCACACCGGATGAAATTTTCGCATGGGCAAACAAAAACAAAACCACGCCCAAAACCTCCGCGGTCAACATTGCCCGCTCCAAGGAAATTCTCCGTCCCTTCATGGACGCGGGAGAGGACATCATCTTTTTCGGAATTTCGACCAAGATGAGCGGCACCTGCAACGTGATCCAGATGATCGCCATGCAGGAGGAATACGACCGTCTCTTCGTGATTGATTCTGCAAACCTTTCCACGGGCATCGGCTTGCAGGTCATCCGCGCCGCTGAGCTTGCCGCAGCGGGCATGAGCGCCGAGGAGATCGTCGTAGACATCGAGGAAAAGAAAAGCAACGTCCGCGCCAGCTTCGTCATCGACACGCTGACCTTCCTTGCCAGAGGCGGCAGATGCTCCGCGCTGACGGCAATGATGGCGAATACGCTCCGCCTCCATCCGATGATCCTCGTCCGCGACGGCGCGATGAGCGTCGGAAAGAAATTCACGGGCAAAATGGACGTCGCGCTGAATAAATATTTTGAAAGCCTCAAGCCCGAGCTTGCCAAGGCGGATCCCACGCGCGTTTTCGTCACGCACTCCGGCTGTAACGAAAAGACCATTCAGTCGATCTGCGATAAGCTTGCCGAGCTGAATTATTTCGGAGAAATCCTCGTCACCAGAGCGGGCGGCGTCATTTCCAGCCACTGCGGTCCCAATACGCTCGGCGTGCTCTACTACGTCAAGGGCGAATAATCGAGTCCATCTCACTTTTTCAAACGAGCCATCATACAAAAAAGAGATAACATTTCGGCTACGAACCGATTTGTTATCTCTTTCTTTCTACTACCTTGTACCAACGAAAACTTGACTTTGTTCCCCCGCCCGTGTCATCCTCGAGCGTAGCGAAGGATCTCGGGCGGAATATGAAATATAAATTTTTCGTTGTTACAAGGTACTGCGGGTATCATAAACACGGTGCGGTGTCAGGAGAACCGACGGATCACTCCCCTGAAATGACGACTTTGATATTTTTTTCGATCTTTTCCCGCGAAACGGTAATATCTCTGCCGCATTTCACGCAGACCATGCGGATATCCGATCCGATACGGAGCACCTTCATGCGCTTTTCACCGCAGGGGTGCGTTTTTTTCATCTCCAGAACGTCACCGACGTTGAATTTTTTGATCTCCATGGCTGAACGATCCTTTCTTGCAATATTTATCTTTCCGTTGCTTACGCCTGCGCGAATTGGGAGCGGTAGAGGTCGGCGTACATACCGTTTTCCTCCAGCAGGCTTTCGTGCGAGCCGCGCTCGCGGATGCCGTCCTCGGTAATGACGACGATCTCGTCGGCGTTTCTGACGGTCGAAAGTCTGTGTGCGACGACGAGGGTGGTTCTTCCGCGGCAAAGCTGATCGAGGGATTTTTTGATCATGATTTCCGTTGCGTTATCCAGCGCGCTGGTCGCTTCGTCAAGAATGAGGATCGCGGGATCCTTCAGGAATACGCGCGCGATGGAAATTCTCTGCTTCTGTCCGCCCGAAAGCTTCACGCCGCGTTCTCCCACGAAGGTCTGATAGCCGTCGGGGAGCGCTTCGATAAATTCGTGAATGTTGGCGCGCTTGGCGGCGGCGATGACCTCCTCCTCGGTCGCGCCCTCCTTGCCGTAGGCGATATTCTCATAGACCGTGCCCGTGAAAAGGAAAACGTCCTGCGTGACGATGCCGATATGACGGCGCAGAGAGGATCTCGTCACGCCGCGGATGTCCTCGCCGTCCACGAGGATTTCGCCGTCCTTGATCTCGTAGAAGCGGGGCAGAATGTGGCACATTGTCGTTTTGCCCGCGCCCGAGGGACCGACGAGCGCGACCGTTTGACCAGGCTCGATGTGGAGATCCACGCCGTGCAGAACCTCCTTTTCGCTGTCGCCGTAGGAGAAGCTGACGTGATTGAAATCAATCTTTCCCTTGACGTCGGTCAGCTCCTTGGCATCCTCGGCATCCTGCTCGACGGGGGTGTCCATCAGCTCGCAGAAGCGCGTGAAGCCGCTCATGCCGTTCTGGAGCTGCTCGATCAGGTTGATCAGATTGCGGATGGGCGTCATGAAGATATTGACGAAAATGATGAAGGAGGCGAAATCGGCGTAGTCGATCCAGCCCTTATAGGTAAAGATACCGCCCGCGATCAGAATGACCACGTTCAGCACGTCGATGATAAAGCCGTTGCCCGAGAAAAATTCCGCCATCGCGCGATAGGATTTTCCGCGCGCCTCCAAGAAAAGAAGATTGTGCTTCTGGAATTTGCGGGACTCGTATTCGCTGTTTTCGAAAGCCTTTGCCACGCGAATACCCGCAATGCTGTTTTCGAGCGTGGCGTTGACGTCCGCCACCTCTTCTCTGGATTTTGTGAAGGCTTCGCTCATTTTCAGGCGTTTTCTCGCCGCAAACCAGATCAGGAAGGGGAGAAAGGCGAAAATGATCAGCGTCAGCCAGATATTGATGGTCGACATCAGGATGAAGGAGCCGACCAGCAGAAAGCAGGAAACGATCAGATCCTCAGGTCCGTGGTGCGCCAGCTCGGCGATCTCCTGGAGGTCGCCGACGATACGGGACATGATCGCGCCCGTTTTGTTGTTATCGAAGTAGGTGAAGGGAAGCTTTTCGATATGATCGAAGGCTTCCTTTCGCATATCCGCCTGCATACGGATGCCGACGAGGTGTCCGTAATACTGGATGAAGTATTTCAGCCCCATCTTCACGAGATAGATCACGCAGAGGATCAAGCCCCAGAGCACGAGAATGCGCAGCTTCCTGTTGGGGATATAGTCGTTGAGCATCGAGCGGGTGATCATCGGGTAAAAAAGGTCGCAGAGCGAAAGCAGGAACGCGCAGAAAAGGTCTGCGAAGAAAAGCTTTCTGTGCGGTTTATAATATTGAAAAAATCGTTTGATCATAAGAGTCTCCTTAGATTTCGTCGTATGGATCGGATCGCGCCTGCCCCGTAAGACGCAATGCCGTAAAGCTTCTGAAAAATATAATAAATTTTTTCCCTCGTATTCCGCGAACAGCGGAATATATCACTCGCGCACAGCGCGAATATCACTTTGACGAAGTCAAAATATCACGTTTCGCCACAGGCGAAATATATCACTGCAAGGTCGGTAGCCTGAAGCTGACGACCTTGCCCGGAAGGCGGTCAATCCCGATCAAGTGTTCATTTTTTCCGAGATTTCCAGCCTTGCGGAGGCACATTCGTACGCGCGGCGGAAATCGCCCGTTTCCTTCGCCAGCGCTTCCATATCGCCGAGCGCGTAGTAACGCAGTACGGCGCATTGCTGACCTTCGGCGTCCGTCAGGAGCGCGTTCAGCTCCTCCATGCGCGCCTGCGGATCGGATTGCCCGTCCCGCATCCGCCAGCGGATGGCGAGATGCCTTGCGTAGAGCCCGTTTTCGCCATCTGCGATGACGTCGGAAACGCCCGAAAGCGCCTTGACGTAGTCGATGTCCGCCATACAGCCGCGGAGGTCCTGCGGAATGTCTTGCGCGCTGACACTCTCCTTGTCGCGGATGAAACGGATCGCCGTTTCATATCGGCGGATGGCGCAGAGCAGGCCCTCGCTGACGTAATGCGTTTTTTGCGCGTGCCCGAAGGACTTTGCCAGCTCCTCCTGTGCGGTGCGGAGCTTGCCCTCGCGGTAATGCGAAACACCCAGCGCGAAGTACGCTTCCGCCCAAAGGTATTCCGTTTCCTCGTCCGAAACGCCCAAATGCTCCAGACGGTAAATACACCTTCCGTAATCGCCGTCCGCAAACGCGCGTCGGATCTTGTCGATCGCGCCGATCTTGCGGAATACGTCAATATCCTCGCATTCGGAGAAGAAAAACTCCGTTGGCACATCCAGCTTCTCCGCGATCGCCTGAATGGTCGCGACGGAGGGCTGGGCGCTTCCATTCTCAATCTGGCTGAGCATATTGCGCGTCACCGTTTCGCCCGCCAGCGCCGCCTGCGTCATGCCCTTTTGTAAGCGGAGCGCGCGGATTTTCTTTCCCATCGTATTTTCTTTCAAGACAAATCCTCCTTTGCTTTCACAGAAGATTGTTTTTTCTTTTTTTGCCGTTGATGGCGTCCGAAGCAGAAAATTACTGCGATCCCCAGCGCCGCGCCGACGGTATCGATCAGGACGTCGGTAAAGGCGGGACCTCTGCCCGGTACGAACGCCTGATGAATTTCATCCGTCACGGCGAACAGAAATGAAAATATCAGCGCGCAAACGGCGGCGCGTAAATCAGACAATCGCTTCAGATATCGGACGTCGGCAAGATAGAAGAGAAGCACGCAGACCGAAGCGCCGAGCACGGCGTATTCCGCTATATGCGCCGCCTTGCGGATCAGGAAATGCATACGCTCCCGCCCGTCCGCTTCCAGACGAAGGAGCTCTGCGATTTTTTCCATCAGACCGCGGCTGACGTTGCCCGATTCTGTTCCCGTCTGCGCGGAAAATAGAAAAATAACGAGCGCGATCGTCAGAATCCAGATCACGAGTAAGAAAAAAATCAATTTTTTTGTCATAAAATCTCCCGTTTTTGTTCATATAAATTATATTTTATCATATCAGTCAACCCCGTGTCAACCTAATGGAACAAAAAATCGGAAAATCTCATTGCCTTTTGATGAGATAAGATGAGATAAACAGAAATTTAGGACGAATAACCGTAAACAATCATTTATCTTTCCAACTCAAAAAGTAAATGCTGTTGCTCGGAAAGTGATCCCTCCGTTTTTGAAAGAGATCCGGATTCTTTAAAAAAACGACAGGATTCTTTTTCGGTACTTGTCAAACGGTCCGTTTTATGGTATGATTGCTTTAGAAACGGCTGCGGCTCTGCTCGCAGGAAGAAAAACGGAAAGGAATCTGAAATATGTTATACAAGAAAAACGGCGCATCCCGTCTGGATCCCGCGCTCTTTGAAAATCCGACGGCGGAATACCGCGGCACGCCCTTCTGGGCATGGAACTGCAAGTTGGATCAGCAGGAGCTGGACAGACAGCTGGAGATCTTCAAAAAAATGGGCTTTGGCGGCGCACATATGCACGTCAGAACGGGTATGGCAACGCCGTATCTCAGCGAAGAATTCATGACGCTGATCAAAAATTGCGTTCGTAAAGCCAAGAGTGAAAATATGCTCGCGTGGCTCTACGACGAGGACCGCTGGCCCTCGGGTTCCGCCGGCGGAATGGTCACGAAGGAAAAACGCTTCCGCGCGCGCCATTTGCTCTTTACCTTCGAGCCCCATGCGGACGGCGGAAGCGGTATCGCTTACGGAGACGCGCAACGCCGCGCGGAATTTGCCGAGCAGGGCGGACTTCTGGCTTGCTTCGACGTGAAATTGGACGAGGCGGGCAGGCTGATCGGCTGGAGGGTGATCGGAGAAAATGAAGTCGCCGCGCATGAGAAATGGTACGCCTACATGGAGGTCGCGAAGGACAGCGCGTGGCACAACGGACAGGCTTACGTGGATACCCTGAACAAGGCGGCGATCGACCGCTTTATCGAGATTACTTATGAGAGCTATCTGAACGCCGTCGGCGAGGAATTTGACGGAACGATCCCCTCCATCTTTACGGACGAGCCGCAGTTCATGACCAAGACCGCGCTGAAATACGCGACGGAAAAGGGCTCCGCGATTCTTCCGTGGACGGACGATCTGCCCGAAACCTTCGCTTCCGCGTACGGCGGAGCGGATCTGATCGCGGGCATTCCCGAGCTGATCTGGGAGAGAGCCGACGGTAAGCCCTCCGTGATCCGCTATCATTATCACGACCACGTTTGCGAGCGCTTTGCCTCCGCCTTTGCGGACAATTGCGGCAAATGGTGCGAGGCGCACGGCATCAAGCTGACGGGACACGTCATGCGCGAGCCGTCCCTGCGTACGCAGACAAACGCGATCGGAGAGGCGATGCGCCTTTACAGAGGCTTCGGTATGCCCGGCGTCGATATGCTGGAGCGCAATCTCGAGTATACGACGGTCAAGCAGGCGCAATCCTCCGCGCACCAATTCGGAAGAGAGGGCGTGCTGTGCGAAATGTACGGCGTTGCCAATTGGGACTTCGATTTCAGGGAGCATAAAATGAACGGCGACTGGATGGCGGCGCTCGGCGTGACGGTGCGCGTTCCGCATCTCTCCCTGGTTTCCATGGCTGGCGAGGCAAAGCGCGATTATCCCGCTTCCATTCATTATCAGTCCCCGTGGTGGGAGAAATATCCGTTGATCGAGGATCATTTCGCTCGCGTCAATACGGCGATGACGCGCGGAAAGCCGCTCGTTCGCGTGGGTGTGATTCATCCGATCGAGAGCTATTGGCTCCATTGGGGTCCGCACGCGGATACGCTTTGCGCGAGAGAAGATATGGACGTCAATTTCAGTAATCTGACGAAATGGCTTCTTTTCGGAAGCATCGATTTTGACTTTATTTCAGAATCTCTCATTCCAAGCCTTTGCACGGATACGGGCGCGCCGTTGCGCGTGGGTGAAATGGCGTACGACGTCATTCTCGTCCCGGGCTGTGAGACCTTGCGTTCGTCCACGCTGGAGAGGCTCGAATCCTTCCGCGGGGCTGGAGGCAGAGTGATCTTTATGGGAGAGCTCCCTGCGCTGGAAAATGCCGTTCCGAGCGAACGGGGCGCGGCGCTTGCCATGGCTTCGGAAAGAATTCCCTTCACGCGCGGCGCGCTTCTCAGCGCTTTGGATTCCGCCCGTCTGGTGGATATCCGTACCGAAGCGGGCGTGCTGACGACGGATCTTTTGCATCAGCTCCGCGAGGATCACGGCGGCAGATGGCTTTTCATTGCGCGCGGAACGGTTCCGCATAATCGGGATATGTCCCGCTTCAAGGATCTGAAGATCCGAGTCGACGGGAAATGGAAGCCTACACTCTATCATACGGAAAACGGCAAAACGGAGTCGGTTCGCTATTGCATCTGCGGAGATACGACGGTCATCTCACGCCGCGTCTATGAATACGACAGCTTGCTTCTCCGTCTGGATCCCGCCGACGGGGAAACGCAGGATGCGGTTGCTCCCGAAGGGCAGTCGGCGGAAGCGCGCGCCCTGACGCTGCCGATCACCGTGCCCTACACGCTCAGCGAGCCGAACGCGCTGCTGCTGGATCAGGCGGAATACGCGCTGGACGGCGGAGAATGGAGCCCTGCGGAGGAAATTCTTCGTCTGGACGATATTTGCCGCGCGCGGCTCGGCTGGAAGAACCGCAGGAGCAACGTCGTTCAGCCGTGGGCAAGAAAGTCTGAGCCTGCAACGCATATCCTGCGCTTGCGCTTCCGCATCCATTCCGAAATTGAATACGAGGGCGCAAGGCTGGCGATCGAGGATGCCGAGACCGTGCGGCTGACGTGGAACGGCGCAGAGGTTCCGAACACCGTAACGGGCTGGTATGCAGACAAGTCGATCCAGACGATCGCGCTCCCCGCCTTGAAAAAGGGCGAAAATATTCTGGAAGTGCAGATTCCCTTCGGCAAAAATACGAATACGGAATGGGCGTATCTGCTCGGCGATTTCGGCGTGGAGGTCTGCGGCAGACTCGTCCGCGTGGTTGCGGCAAAAACGGAGCTGGCGTTCGGCAGTATCACCGCGCAGGGACTCCCCTTCTACGGAGGAAACGTCACCTATCACGTGCCGATCGAAACGAAGGGCGGTGATCTTTCCGTGCGTTCCTCCCATTACAAGGGTATTCTTCAGTCCGTCCGACTCGATACAGGGGAAGAAATCCCCGCGATCTATCCGCCCTATACGGTAAACCTGAACGGCGTGGAGGCGGGTAAGCATACGTTGCATATCACGCTATACGGCCACCGCCGCAACGGCTTTGGTCCCGTCCATCTGGCAAACCTCAAGGAAACCTGGATCGGTCCCGCGGCATGGCGTACCGCCGGCGAAGCGTGGTGCTACGACTATATGATCTGCGAGGAAGGTATCCTGACGACTCCCGAAATCTCGGAAATCCAATAACGGCGCGCCCGTAAACGTCACCTCTCGATCATCGAATCCAAGCTTACGAAGAAATTGATTGAAAAAGCTCGTGTTTTCATATTTTTTCAAAAATATCATTGACAAAACAACCTTTTTTCTGTATACTATCATGGTATATTTATAAAAAATTCAAGAAAAAGGATAAAAAGCGGGATTTTCCCGCCGGAATTTGCCTGCTGACCAAGTGCCTATCCATCAACCGTTCAAAACGGAGAGGTCGGCTTTGCGCAATTTCTATGGAATAAAAATATGACTCACGCATTGATTCACGCGGCTTCAGACACGCTTCGGCTGATTCCGTTTTTGTTTCTGACGTATCTTCTTCTCGAGTGGATCGAGCATAAGGCGGCGAAAAAAACCGCCGATCTCGCCTCCAGGGCGGGCAGGCTCGGACCGCTGGCGGGCGGTCTGCTCGGCGCGGTACCGCAATGCGGCTTTTCCGCCTCCGCCTCCAATCTCTACGCGGGCGGGGTGATTTCCGTCGGCACGCTGATCGCGATCTTCATCTCCACCTCGGATGAGATGCTTCCCATCATGATTTCCGAAAAGATCGCGCCCCTGCGCATTCTTCTCATTCTGGGCATCAAGGTTCTGTGCGGCGTGCTCGTCGGCTTCGCCGTGGATTTTCTTCTTCGGTTTGAGAAAAAGACGGACAGAAAAGAAAAAATCGCCATGATCTGCGAGGATGAAAACTGCCGTTGCCACGACGGTATTTTCCGTTCCTCTCTGATCCATACCTTACAGATCGCCTTTTTCATTTTTCTGTTCTCTTTCCTGATCGGTCTTGCAATCCATTGGATCGGAGGAGAAGAGCAGCTTTCCGCATTTGCATCACAGGCGGGCATTTTTGCCTCCTTTGTTTCCGCGCTTATCGGATTGATCCCCAATTGCGCCTCCTCCGTCGTCATCACCGAGCTTTTTCTGGACGGCGTGATCAGCTCGGGCGCGATGATCGCGGGTCTGATCGCCAATTCCGGCGTGGGGCTTCTCGTTCTTTTCCGTGTCAATAAGGATCTGCGCGCCAATCTCTCGATCTTGGTGACCGTTTTTGCTTCCGGCGCATTGGTCGGCGTGCTCTTCGATCTGATCGGCATCGTTTTATAACGATGGTCCTGCTCGGCTTTCCATCGGAAAGCCGGGCTTTTTTCTGCTATGGGAGATTGTGCAAAATCTGTGTGCGTTGCAGACTTTTTTGAAAAAGTTAAAAAAACCTATTGTATTTTGATGGAGATCAATGTATAATATACTCACAACTGAAAAACGGGAGCTTGTATACAGGCTGAGAGGAAGGTGTGACCTTCGACCGAGAACCTGATTTGGATAATGCCAACGTAGGGATGCCTGATATTCGTATATCTTACAAGTATATTGGGAGGAACAACAGAATTTTTGGAGTTAC
The DNA here is from genome assembly GCA_017412045.1 of Clostridia bacterium. Classification (GTDB taxonomy): domain Bacteria; phylum Bacillota; class Clostridia; order Oscillospirales; family CAG-272; genus QALR01. The sequence goes on along the minus strand of JAFQOX010000136.1, from coordinate 26,948 downwards.
CGAATCGGTAGCTCCTTTTTTTGTTGCAATTTTTATCGGAGGTGTGAAATGGTAAAGGTAAACGGAGAAGCAAAGGATATCGCGGGCAAGAGCATTGCCGAATATCTTGCGACAACGAGCTACGATATGAGGCGGATCGCAACGGAGCTGAACGGCGAAATCGTTCCGAAAGCCGTCTATGCCGATACCGTCCTTGCGGACGGCGACAGCATGGAGATCGTCAGCTTTGTGGGAGGCGGCTGAATGATCCCGACCAAAGAAGAATGGAACCTCGCCTTAGAGGAGCGTCACGGCAAAGCGCTTTCTCAGACGTTTGCATCGGCTGCGGTTGCCGTGTGCGGCCTCGGAGGGCTCGGATCCAATATTGCCATAGCGCTCGCAAGAGCGGGCATTGGAAAGCTGATCCTGATCGACTTCGACCGTGTGGATATGACCAATCTTCACCGTCAGCAATATAAGGCGGACCAGATCGGGATGTATAAGACGAGGGCGCTTGCGGAGAATCTGAGAGAAATCGCGCCGTATATTTCACTTGAACTACAAACGGAGCAGATCACGCAAGAAAACGCCGTGACGCTTCTGAAGGATGCAGACGTCGTCTGCGAAGCCTTTGACAGCGCAGAAGCAAAGGCTATGCTCGCGGAGATCGTACTGACCGAAATGCGAGGCAAATATCTCGTTGCGGCTTCGGGTATGGCAGGACTTTACGATGCCAATCGCATCAAGACGCGGAAAATAACGGGCAAATTCTATCTGTGCGGAGATGAAGAAAGCGATGTTTCAGACGGAATCGGGCTTGTATCGTCCCGCGTTATGCTTTGCGCCGCGCACGAGGCGCACGCGGTACTGCGAATTTTAGCAAATCATTTTGAAGAATAAAGAGGTAAACAAAAATGAATAACGACAAACTGATCATCGGCGGTCACGAATTTCAATCCCGCTTCATTCTCGGATCGGGAAAATATTCGATGAAGCTCATTGAAGCGGCGGTCAAGGATGCCGGCGCGGAGATCATCACCCTGGCGGTCCGCCGCGCCAATACCAAGGAGCACGAAAACATTCTCGACTACATACCCGAAGGCATCACGCTCCTTCCCAATACCTCGGGCGCGAGAAATGCAGAGGAAGCGGTCCGTATCGCACGCCTCGCCCGCGAGCTCGGATGCGGTAACTTCGTGAAGATCGAAATTATGCGCGATTCCAAATATCTCCTTCCCGATAACGTCGAAACCGTCAAGGCAACGGAGATCCTTGCGAACGAGGGCTTCGTGGTCATGCCGTATATGTATCCCGATCTGAATACCGCCCGCGACCTTGTGAATGCAGGCGCGGCAAGCGTAATGCCGCTCGCATCCCCCATTGGATCAAATAAAGGGCTTGCAACGAAGGAATTCATTCAGATCCTCATTGACGAGATCGACCTTCCCATCATCGTAGACGCAGGCATCGGCAGACCCTCGCAGGCTTGCGAAGCCATGGAGATGGGCGCGGCGGCAATCATGGCGAACACCGCGCTGGCAACCGCCGGAGACCTTCCCATGATGGCATCGGCGTTCAAGCAGGCGATCGAAGCGGGTCGAAGAGCGTACCTTTCGGGGCTTGGCAGAGTTCTCACCCGCGGCGCATCCGCATCCGATCCCTTGACGGGCTTTCTCAGAGATTGAGGTGAACGTCATGGAAAATCAATTTTTCGTAGATTCTGAACATCTGTCCCCCGAAGCGCTTGCCAAAAAGCATCGCATCGAAAGCGATCCCTCGAGCCGTAAGAATCACATGGAATATCTGCCCGGCATGGAGATCATCGAATCGGACGTATGCTCACAGGTCATGGCGCAGATGAACTCCTACGATTACGGCAAATATACGGCAAGAGACGTCCGCGCAGCGCTTGAGCACTCTACTTGCACGATCGAGGATCTCAAAGCGCTTCTTTCGCCTGCGGCAGAGCCGTTCCTCGAACGGATGGCAGAGCGCGCAAGATTGGAAACGAGCAAGCATTTCGGCAATACCGTGTATCTGTTCACGCCGCTCTATATCGCAAACTATTGCGAAAACTACTGTGTATACTGCGGATTCAACTGCTACAACCATATCAACCGTATGAAGCTGTCCATGGAGCAGATCGAAAAGGAAATGCGGATCATTGCCGACAGCGGTATGGAAGAAATTCTGATTCTGACGGGCGAGAGCCGCGCGCAGAGCAACGTGGCATATATCGGCGAAGCCTGCAAGCTGGCGAGAAGGTATTTCCGTATGGTGGGGCTGGAGATCTATCCCGTCAATACCGATGAATATCGGTATCTCCACGAATGCGGCGCGGATTACGTGACCGTATTCCAGGAAACCTACGATACCGACAAATACGAGCAGCTTCATCTGCTCGGACACAAGCGCGTATGGCCGTACCGTTTTGACGCACAGGAAAGAGCATTGCGCGGCGGTATGCGAGGCGTTGCGTTCTCGGCGCTTCTCGGGCTTTCCGATTTTCGTAAGGATGCTTTGGCAAGCGCGTTGCACGTCTATTATTTGCAAAGAAAATACCCTCACGCGGAAATGTCGCTGTCCTGTCCCCGACTTCGTCCCATCATCAATAACGACAAGATCAACCCCCTCGACGTTCACGAAAAGCAGCTCTGTCAGATCATTTGCGCATACCGTATCTTCCTTCCGTTCGTTGGCATTACCGTGTCCTCCCGTGAGAGTGCGGAATTCAGAAACGGCATCGTCAAGATCGCCGCAACCAAAGTTTCCGCAGGCGTTTCCACGGGCATCGGCGACCACGAAAGCAAATACAGCGGAAAGGAAAGCGATGCGGTTCAGGGCGACGAGCAATTTGAGATCGACGATAACCGCAGTCTTGACAAAATGTATCAGGATATCGAGGGAGAAGGCCTCCAGCCCGTACTGAACGATTATCTCTACGTTTAAGGAGCGAGTCTGAAAAACGGATCGTTTTTCATACCTGAAGTTTTGCGGCTTTCGTCTCACAGAGCCGAATTTGCTTTGTAAACCGCACAAAGCTTCTTAGAATGAAAGAAAGGCATGGTCATAAATATGAAAAACTTTGATACAAAACTTTATTTTATCACTGACTCCACGGGCTTTGAGGAGGATGAATTTCTCCGCCGCGTAGAGGAAGCGCTCGCGGGCGGCGCGACGATCCTTCAGCTTCGTGAAAAGAATAAATCCACAATGGCGTACATCGGGCTTGCCGAAAAGGTTCACGCGCTGACGAAAAAATATGACGTTCCGCTGATCATTGACGACCGTATCGACGTGGCGATGGCGGTCGGTGCAGAGGGCGTACATCTCGGAAAGGAGGATATGCCCGTCGCGACCGCAAGAAAGATTCTCGGCGATGGCTTTATCATCGGCGCAACCGCTAAAACGGTTCCGTGGGCGCTTGAAGCATATGAGGGAGGCGCGGACTACCTCGGTGTGGGCGCGATCTATCCGACGACCACCAAGGTAAAAACCGTTCTTACTTCTACCGAGACCTTGTCTGACATCTGTAGGGCCGTTCCGATTCCCGTCAACGCCATCGGCGGACTTAACAAAAATAATATTGACGTTCTTTCCGGTATTCCCATCGCAGGCATCTGCGTCGTTTCCGCCATTATGAAAGCCGAAAGCCCCAAGACCGCAACAATAGAGCTCAAGGCAAAAGCAAAGGAACTCGGTATCATATGATAAAGGGCGCAATATTTGACCTTGACGGAACGCTACTTGATTCCATGTTTATATGGGATAGCTTTGGCGAGGATTATCTCCGCACACTTGGAAAAGAGCCAAAGGAAAACCTTACCGAAATCTTCAAGACCTTCACCCTCGAACAAGCGGCTGAATATTATCGTGAGCATTACGGCGTTACTCTTTCCGTTGGAGAAATCGTCGATGGCGTAAACGATATGGTTGCTGAGATATACAGAAACAAGGTCGAGCTCAAAGACGGTGTTCGTGAATTTCTCGAAGCTCTCAAATCACAGGGCGTAAAAATGTGCGTGGCGACCGTTACGGACAGACCGATCGTAGAGGATGTACTTTGCAACCTTGGAATCCGCGATTTTTTCACCGAGATATTTACCTGTGCCGAGGTCGGATATAACAAGGAAACACCGCACATTTATCGAGCGGCACTTGAAGTTCTCGGTATGAGCAAGGAAGAAACGGTCGTATTCGAGGATGCGCTCCACGCCTTAAAAACAGCAAAAAAAGACGGCTTTAAGGTTGCGGCGGTTTATGATAGACACGAAAGAAACCAAACGCAAATGAAAGAAAACGGTGATTATTACATCACCGACTTCAAAACAGCTCAAATCTAAAAAAATAGCGGCAGACCGGGGGCACCACTCTTTGTCGCTCAAGAAAAAATAATGTTAGGAGAATGAAAATGAAAACAGCATTATCAATCGCGGGAAGCGATTCCTGCGGAGGCGCCGGTATTCAAGCAGATATTAAGACGATGACAATGAACGGTGTTTATGCGATGAGCGCAATTACAGCACTCACGGCACAGAACACGACCGGCGTAAGATCTATTTTGGAGTCAACTCCCGAATTTTTGAAAGATCAGATCGATGCGGTATTCGAGGATATCCGTCCCGATGCCGTAAAAATAGGAATGGTCAGCTCGGCAGAGCTTATTAAGGTGATTGCCGAAAGGCTTGCCTATTACAAAGCAGAGAACATTGTGATCGATCCCGTGATGGTCGCAACAAGCGGCTCTGAATTGATGAAAACCGATGCGGTATCGGCGCTGACAGGAGAGCTTCTTCCTCTCGCTGATCTTGTTACGCCCAATATACCGGAGGCCGAGGTTTTGTCGGGAATGCGTATTCACACGAAGGAAGATATGGAACGTGCGGCAAAGGCTATCGGCGACGCCTGCGGATGCGCCGTGCTTCTCAAGGGCGGTCACAGCATCCATGATGCCAATGATCTTCTGTATGTAAACGGCGGCTGTAAATGGTTCGGCGGCAAGCGTATCAACAATTCCAACACACACGGCACGGGCTGTACGCTCTCATCCGCCATCGCTTCCAATCTTGCCAAGGGATATGACCTTGCCGACTCCATTCAAAGGGCAAAGGATTATATCTCGGGCGCGCTCGCCGCGATGCTGGACTTGGGGAAAGGCTCCGGTCCCCTGAACCACGCTTTTGATCGGAGCAGCCGATTTGCCCAATAATACTGCTTGAAAGGAATGAACGAAAATGAGAAATTATACCACGCAAATGGATGCCGCAAGACGTGGCATCATCACTCCCGAAATGAAAGCGGTTGCCGCTAAGGAATACAGAACCGAGGAAGAAATCAGAGAGCTCGTAGCCAAAGGACAGGTGGCGATCTGTGCCAATAAGTTACATACCTGCATCGATCCAAACGGTGTCGGCTCGATGCTCCGCACCAAGATCAACGTCAACCTCGGAGTTTCCCGAGATTGCAAGGACTATGACATTGAAATGGAAAAGGTGATGGCGGCAGTAGGTATGGGCGCGGAAGCCATTATGGATCTCTCCTCCCATGGCAACACTCAGCCATTCCGCAGAAGGCTTACAAGCGAATGTCCCGCTATGATCGGAACGGTTCCCGTTTACGATAGCGTGATCCACTATCAGCGCGATCTGGCAACCCTCACTGCGAAGGACTTTATCGACGTGGTAAGGCTTCACGCAGAGGACGGCGTGGACTTCGTCACCCTTCATTGCGGCATTACCCGTAAGACCGTTGAGCAGATCAGGAAGCAAAAGAGAAAGATGAACATTGTCTCTCGCGGCGGCTCTCTCGTTTTCGCCTGGATGTGTATGACAGGACAGGAGAACCCATTCTACGAGTATTACGATGAGATTCTTGAGATTTGCCGTGAGTATGACGTGACCGTTTCTCTCGGTGACGCCTGCCGCCCCGGTTGCCTTGCAGACGGAAGCGACGTGTGCCAGATCGAGGAGCTCGTGCGCCTGGGCGAGCTGACCAAGCGTGCTTGGGAGCGTGACGTGCAGGTAATGGTAGAGGGACCCGGTCATATGCCGATGGATCAGATCGAGGCCAATATGAAGATGCAGCAGAGCATCTGTATGGGCGCGCCGTTCTACGTGCTCGGTCCCATCGTCACAGATATCGCTCCCGGCTACGATCATATTACCGCCGCCATCGGCGGCGCGATCGCGGCAGCATCGGGCGCCGCCTTCCTTTGCTACGTTACACCTGCCGAGCATTTGGCGCTTCCTAATGTGGATGATGTAAAGCAAGGTATTATCGCATCCAAGATTGCCGCACACGCCGCCGACATCGCAAAGAAGATCCCTCATGCAAGAGATATCGACGACCGTATGGGCGATGCCCGCCGCAAGCTCGATTGGGAAGAGCAGTGGGCGTGCGCTCTTGATCCCGAAACGGCAAAGCGTATCCGTGACGAGCGTAAGCCGGAGCATGAGGATACCTGCTCGATGTGCGGTAAGTTCTGCGCAGTGCGGAGCATGAATAAGGCGCTCAACAATGAGATGGTGGATATTCTGTGATCATTTACCCGCCGAAGGCAAAGATCAAGCCGCGATTCAACTGAACCGCGGCTTTCCGTCATGAAAAAATTGACAAACGGATCGTTTTGGGGTAATATGAAAAGAGAAATCCTTCGCAATCCAAAAAGAAAGAGGTGCTTTTTATGCGAATCGAACATCCCTTTGATCCCGTCTACGATGAAAATTCAAAAATTCTGATTCTGGGAAGCTTTCCCTCCGTGCGCTCCCGCGCGGACAATTTTTATTACGGTCATCCGCAGAACCGATTTTGGAAGCTGCTTGCGAAGCTGTACGGCGCGCCGACACCGCAAACGGTCGAAGAAAAACGCGCGTTTTTATTACGAAACGGAATCGCGCTCTGGGACGTGATCGCTTCCTGTGAGATTGAAAATTCCTCCGATCAGAGCATACGAAACGCCGTCGTCAACGATCTGAGTAAGATTTTTGAAAAAGCGGATATCCGCGCAGTATTCGTCAACGGCAAAGCGGCTTTTCGTCTTTACCGAAAATATCATGAGAGGGAAGCCGTCTGCCTGCCCTCCACCAGTCCCGCAAACGCCGCGTGGACGATGGAAAAATTGGAAAAAGCGTGGGCTTTGATCATAGAAAGCAATTGCAAAGCCAAATAAATTTAAATTTTTTGTTAAATTTTAGCCGTTTGTTTATTTTCGGTTTATGATCGGGATGTATAATCATGCTGTAAAATTCGGTTACGTATATGGTAAAACATGGGTTAACAATGTCGAAACATGAAAAATTGAAAGAAAGAGATTTACAACAGGGGGATCGGAAAAATGAACGAAAACAGGATACCTATTTTTTACGCTTGCGACGATAATTTCGTCAAATACACCATCGTTTCGTTAACGTCCATGATCGAGAACGCTTCGAAGGATCACTGCTACCACATCTACGTTCTGCACACCTTCATCTCAGCGGAAATGAAAGAAAAATTGCTCGAATTGCAGAATGAAAATTTTGAGATCACCTTCTGCGACGTGACGGATCATCTGGAAACGATTTACGACAGACTTCCCATCCGCGACTATTACTCCAAAACGACGTATTACAGATTGTTCATCGCGGAAATGTTCCCGGAGTACAAAAAGGCGATCTATATTGACAGCGACACGATCGTACAGGGTGACATCAGCGAGCTTTACGCGATTGACATCGGAGACGCTTACGTCGGCGCTTGCCACGAGCAGGCGATGGTACAGGTAGACGCATACGGAACTTACGTAGAAAAGGTCATCGGCATTTCCAGACACAATTTCTTCAACGCGGGCATGATCGTGATCAACTGCGATCAATTCAGGGATCATCACGTTCTGGATAAGTTCATTTCTCATCTTCACGTTTACGATTTCGTCGTTACGCAGGACGAGGACTATCTGAATCTGATCTGCAAGGATCGCGTTCATTGGCTGGATCAGCGCTGGAACACGGAAATTTTCGGCAATATTCCCTATCCCATCGAGGAGGGTAATATCCTTCACTATATCATGACGAGCAAGCCGTGGCATTACGGCGATTGCAGACACGGCGATATTTTCTGGAAGTACGCGTCGAAAACGAGCGTATACGAAGAGATCAAAGCCGTTCTGGCGGCATATACGGACGAGGAGAGAGAAAGAGACGCCATTTCCTGTGACAATCTCCTTGCGCTCGCCATCAAGGAAACGAACAGAGAGGACAACTATCTCAACCGCCTGAACAAGAAGGTTCGCGCGCGTGACAGAGTGGAGGTTCTCCAAAAGATCGAGGAATACGAACGCAAGGGTATTTTCGATCTCGACGTGGAACAGGATCCCCCCGGTAAGATCCTGATGCCCGAGGACATTGATTATCTGCGGGAAGGCCCCGGCGAGAAACTGAAAACGGAGATGGCTTTCCAAGCCGCGCGGAAATTCGTCAAGGATCTGATCCGCGATAAAAAGCTGATCATCAAGGAGATCCGCGGCATTGAGCATTTTCAGAATCTGAACAGCGGCGCAGTTATTACCTGCAATCACTTCAACGCATTCGACAGCTTCGCGATCCAGATGGCTTACGACGCCGCAAAGCAGCCGAAAAGAAAATTCTACCGTGTGATCAGAGAGGGCAATTATACGAGCTTCCCGGGATTCTACGGTATGCTGATGCGCAATTGCAATACGCTCCCGCTGTCCTCCAATTTCAAAACGATGAAGAAATTCACGGTGGCGGTCGATCGCCTGCTCTCCGACGGTCATTTTATCCTCGTTTATCCCGAGCAGAGTATGTGGTGGAACTACAGAAAGCCCAAGCCTCTGAAATCGGGCGCGTTCCAATTCGCGGCGAAAAATAACGTCCCCGTGCTCCCCTGCTTCATTACGATGAAGGATACGGATATCATGGGCGAGGACGGCTTCTACGTTCAGGAATATACCGTACATATCGGCGCTCCGATCCTTCCCGACGAAACGCTCGGAAAACGGGAATGCGCGGCGAAGATGATGGAAGAGAATTTCGCGCTCTGGAAGCAGATCTACGAAACGGAATATCAGATGCCGCTCATCTATACGACGGAGCAGAAGCCCCCCGTGGAAAGACGAAACCACCTTTAAGAGTCATTTCGTCAGATTCAGGTTGCCGAGATATATTTCATTATGAGAATGAAATATTGACGGCTTAAATAGCTTAAATCATAAAATGCTGTTGTCCCAAACCGTCACCGGGACAGCAGCATTTATTTTTATCGCATAGGAAATTGCGCAAATAGAACCTCGCCGTTTATATCGTTTGGATACAGTTTTAACTGCGATAGGCGAGCAACCTCCAGCGGGCGTTGCCCGCTTTTTTATACCATAGGAAATTGCGCAAAATCAACCTTGCCGCTTTGTATTGTTTGAATACAAGTAAAGCTTGGATGGGCTAAGCAAACCGCAATACTGCGCAGTTCGGACGGGAGCGGCGACGCGCCGCTTTTTATGAAAAAGAAAAATGGGATAAACTCGGGGCAAAAAACCCGGCAAAAAAGCGTCGCCTCTTGCAAAAAATCAGATTTTCTGATAAAATATTTCCGCACGCTGTTTTCAGTGGAAAGGGGGATTGCAATGATTTTATTTACGGGAGACACCCACGGCGAGGAAAGCCGCTTTTATCAGATTCTCGCCGCGCAGGAAAAGGAATGGACGGAGAAGGATACGCTGATCGTCACCGGAGATTTTCAATATCTTTTCAGAGACGATTTTTGGGAGCATAAATTTCTGAACGAATTGGAACGAAAGAGATATACCATTTGCTTTTGTTGCGGAAATCATGAGAATTTCGACGCGCTTGAAGGATACGAAACGGAAACGTGGAACGGAGGAAAGGTTCACCGCATCCGAAACAATATCTATCATCTGATGCGCGGACAGTTTTTCACGATAGAGGGAAAGAAAATTTTCACGTTCGGCGGCGCGCACAGCATTGATTGGTATATGCGAAAGGAGCATATTTCATGGTGGCGGCAGGAAATGCCCTGCCCGCAGGAGTACGCAGAGGCAAGGGAAAATCTGAAACGCCACGGATACGTGGTCGATTATATCGTCACGCACACGGCGCCCACGGAGATCATCGAGGCGCTGGGATTTCAGCCCGACCCCGATGAGGCGGAGCTGAACGGCTTTTTACAGGAAATCATGCGCGGCGTGAAATACGGGGAATGGTTCTTCGGACATTGGCACAGGGATGCACGGGTGGATGACAAGCACCGCGCGATTTGGTTCGACGTGGAAAAAAGATAACGCGCGGGAGCCGCGCGAAATGCGTAAAATTATAAAAATAACATAAAAATCAGCAAAATTTCATCTTTAAATTTGTGATTTTTTATTGACAAGCGGAAAGAAAAGGAGTAAAATAGTTTCCGATATTGTAAAAACCTTCGCATGGCTCATTGCCCCTTTGTTTTAGTGTGGTAAAACGCTAATGCGATAAAACAAAGAAAAGGAGTCAGCGATATGACATTGAATGACAATATGCTGAAGAGCGGCGAGCAAGCGGTTTTCGAGCTGCGCGCCCTGTATCAGCGTTACGGATATACGCCGTTCAAGATGAGCAAATTCGAGGAATACGATCTCTACGTGGAGAATAAGGACTTCCTCGTCGGCGACGGCGTCATCACCTTCAACGACACGGACGGCAAGCTGCTCGCGCTCAAGCCCGACGTGACGCTTTCGATCATCAAGAACAGCAAGGACGGCGGCGAGGGCATTGCCTCCAAGGTATATTATAACGAGAACGTATACAGGATTTCCAAAAGCACGCACACCTTCAAGGAAATCATGCAGACGGGGCTGGAATGCGTGGGCGACATCGACGTGTACGCCATGACGGAGGTCGTTCTGCTTGCCGCAAAGAGCCTGGAGGCGATCAGCGAGGACTATATTCTCGACCTTTCCCACCTCGGTCTGCTCTCCGCGCTGGTGGAAAAGTTCTCCGTTTCCGAGGCAGACAAGAAAAAAATCATCGCCTGCGTGAGCGAAAAGAACGCGCACGGCTTGCGCGAGCTCTGCGCCTCGATCGGCGCGGACGCGGAATTCTGTGAGAAAATGACGGCGCTGATCTCGGCTTACGGCAAGCCCGCGGCGGTACTCCCCAAGCTCCGCGCGCTGAATGCGGGCGCGGCGGCAGAGGCGGCGATCGACGAGCTGCAGACCATCACCGAAGCGCTGGAGCGGGTCGGCTACGGCGACCGCGTGAACATCGACTTTTCCGTCGTCAACGACATGAGCTATTACAGCGGTATCTTCTTCCGCGGCTTCGTGGACGGGATCCCCGAGGGCATCCTTTCGGGCGGAAGATACGATAAGCTTCTGAAAAAAATGGGCAGAAGCTCCGGCGCGATCGGATTCGCGGTGTATCTGGATAAGCTGGAGCGCTTTGACGAGCACGAAAACGAGTACGATACGGATATCCTCCTGCTCTACGAGGACGGCACGGACGTTTGCGAGCTCATGCACGCCGTTTCCGTCCTGACGAAAAACGGAACCCGTGTGCTGGCGCGGAAAAATATCCCCGAACATATCCGCTACCGCCAGCTTTTGACTTACAGAAACGGAGGTCTCGAGATTCTTGAAATCGGTGATTAATATTGCTCTGCCCAAGGGCAGACTCGGAGAAAAAGTATACGATATGTTTGAGAAGGCAGGCTTTGACTGCCCCTCCATCAGAGAAAATAACCGCAAGCTGACGTTTGAAAACGAGGAAAAGGGCATCCGCTTCTTCTGGGTCAAGCCCTCCGACGTGGCGATCTACGTAGAAAGAGGCGCGGCGGACGTCGGCATTGCGGGCAAGGACATTCTGCTCGAATACCGCCCCGACGTGTACGAGCTTCTGGACCTTGGCATCGGAAAATGCCGTATGGCAGTGGCGGCGAAGCGGAACTTCCGCGACAATCCCGCGAGAACGCTTCGCGTGGCGACGAAATTCACGAATATCGCGCGCGAATACTACGCGGGACAGTGCAGGGACATCGACATCATTCATCTGAACGGCTCCATCGAGCTTGCGCCCATCCTGGGACTTTCCGACGTGATCGTGGACATCGTGGAAACGGGCAAAACGCTCCTGGAGAACGATCTCGTCCCTTACGAAACGATCGTGCCGATCAGCGCGCGCGTGATCGCCAACAAGGCCAATTTCAAATTCAAGAGCGAACGCATCGAGGCGATCGTGGAAGGTCTCGCTTCGGTCTGCGCGGAAAATAAAGCGTAAAGAGGAAATTCTGTTATGATCAAGATTATGAATGCAAAAGAGGTATCGGCAGAGGAGATCTTCTCCCGCGTGGTACCGACCGTAAACGTAGAGCAAATCGTTGCGGATATTATCGATAACGTCAGAAAAAACGGTGACAGCGCGCTGTTTGCGTATTGTGAAGCCTTCGACAAGGTCCGTCTTACCGCGCTGGAGGTGACGGAAGCGGAGATCGAAGAGGCGTTTGCCGCAGTAGAGCCCGAATTCATCCGTATTCTGAAGGACGCGGCGGAAAACATCCGTGCCTTTCATGAAAAGCAGGTCCGAAACAGCTTCATCATCAACGGTAAAAAGGGCGTCGTGATGGGTCAGAAGGTGATCCCGATCGAGAAGGTCGGTCTTTACGTTCCCGGCGGTACGGCGGCGTACCCCTCCACCGTGCTGATGGACAGCATTCCCGCCAAGATCGCGGGCTGTGAGGAGATCGTCATGGTCACGCCTCCCGGCAAGGACGGCAAGGTCAATCCCGCCATTCTGGCGGCGGCAAAGGTTGCGGGCGTGACCCGTATCTTCAAGCTTGGCGGCGCGCAGGCGGTTGCCGCTCTGGCTTACGGAACGGAAAGCGTTCCCGCCGTCCACAAGATCGTCGGCCCCGGCAACGCCTTCGTTGCGGAAGCGAAAAAGCAGGTGTTCGGCAAGGTCTCCATCGATATGATCGCAGGTCCCTCCGAAATCCTGATCGTTGCCGACGGCACCTGCGATCCCGCCGTGGTCGCGGCGGATATGCTCTCGCAGGCGGAGCACGATAAGCTGGCAAGCGCGGTACTCGTGACCGACAGCCCCGCTCTCGCAGACGCCGTTTCCGAGGAGCTGGAAAAGCAGATCGCCCTTCTCCCCAGAAAAGAGATCGCAAGAGAATCCATCGACAAAAACGGAAAGATCATCATTACGCAGACCGTCGGCGAGGCGATCGAAATCTCCAACGAGATCGCGCCCGAGCATTTGGAGCTCTGTCTGGACAATCCCTTCGATTATCTGGACGAGATCAAGCACGCAGGCTCGATCTTCATGGGCAAGAACTGTCCCGAAGCGCTCGGCGACTATTTCGCGGGTCCCAATCACACGCTTCCGACGAGCGGTACGGCGAAATTCTCCAGCCCCCTTTCCGTGGACGATTTCGTCAAGAAAACCCAGTACACCTATTTCACGAGAGATGCGCTTGCCGCCGTCGCGGACGACGTGGCTTATTTCGCGGAGAAGGAAGGTCTTTCCGCTCACGCAAGAAGCGCGGTCTCCAGAAAGAAATAATATTGGAAAAAGAGGTTATACCTATGAGCCGTTTTTTCAGTCAAAAATATAAAAATTTAAAGGCGTACACGCCCGGCGAACAGCCGCGTGATATGCAATATATCAAGCTCAATACCAACGAATCGCCCTATCCGCCTTCTCCCGCGGTTGCCGAGGCGGTTGCGCGCGAGGCGAAAAAGCTCGCGCTCTATTCCGATCCCGAATGCACGGAACTCGTTGCAGAGGCGGCAAGGGTGTTCGGTGTCGGAGCCGATCGGATCCTGATGACCAACGGCTCTGACGAGATTCTGAATTTCGCCTTTATGGCGTTCTGCGATAAGGAGCACCCCGTCGTTTTCCCCGATATTACCTACGGATTTTATCCCGTTTTCGCGGAGCTGAACGGCATTCCGTATGAAAAGATTCCGCTGAAGGACGATTTTTCCATCGACGCCGCAGATTATATCGGCATTCATAAAAATATCGTCATCGCCAATCCCAACGCGCCTACGGGACTCACGCTCTCCCTTACGGAAATCGAGCGGATCGTCGCTTCCAATCCCGACAATATCGTGGTAATCGACGAGGCTTACGTGGACTTCGGAGGCGAAAGCGCGATTCCTCTGACGGACAAATATGAAAATCTCCTCGTTACACAGACGTTTTCCAAATCGAGAAGCATGGCGGGCGCGAGACTCGGCTTCGGCATCGGCGCTCCCTCTCTGATCGCGGATCTCCAGACGATCAAATACTCCACCAATCCCTACAACGTCAACCGCATGACGGCGGCGGCAGGCGCGGCGGCGCTCCGCGAGAACGATTATTATATGGAGAACTGCAAAAGGATCGTAGAGACCAGAGAATACACGAAAAACGCGCTGGAGGCGCTCGGCTTTTTCGTGACGGATTCCAAGGCGAACTTCCTGTTTGCCGGATCCGACCGCATAGACGGCGATACGCTTTACAGAGAATTAAAAAAGCGCGGCGTTCTGGTCCGTCATTTTTCGACCGAACCCATCGCGCAGTTTAACCGCATTACCGTCGGAACGAAGGAACAGATGGACGTTTTCCTTGCGAAAACGAAAGAAATTTTAAAGGAGACTGCCCAAAATGAGAATCGCTGAAATCAACCGCAAAACGGCGGAAACGGATATTGCGCTCTCCCTGAATCTGGACGGCACGGGCGCAGGTGTGATCGACACGGGCTGCGGCTTTCTGAACCATATGCTCGTGCTGTTCGCCAAGCACGGCAGATTTGATCTTTCGGTCAAATGCGCGGGCGATACCGACGTGGACGATCACCACACGGTCGAGGATATCGGCATTTGTCTGGGCAAAGCTTTTACCGAAGCGCTCGGCGATATGCGCGGCCTCGTCCGCTACGGAAGCAAGATCCTTCCGATGGACGAGGCGCTGATCCTCTCTGCCGTGGACATTTCGGGCAGAGGCAAGCTGGTCGCCGATCTGACGATTCCGACGCAGAAGGTCGGAACCTTCGATACGGAGCTCGTTTTTGAATTTTTCGAGGCGTTCGTACGCCATGCGAATATGACTCTGCACATCCGCGGTCTCGCGGGCGAAAATTCCCACCATATCATCGAGGGTACGTTCAAGAGCGTGGCGCGTTCCCTGCGTGAAGCGGTAAAGATCGATCCCGAAACGGCGGGAGAGATTCCCTCGACCAAGGGTCTTTTATAAGGAGCAAGTCTGAAAAACGATCCGTTTTTCAGATCGGAAGTTTTGTGGTTCGTACGAAAACTTCTTATAACGAAAGAAAGGTATGTCATATTTATGATAGCAGTTGTAGATTACGGCGTCGGCAATCTTTTTTCCCTCGCCTCCTCGCTTTCCGCGATCGGCGCGGAGACCGTGGTGACGGGAGATGCCGACGTGATCCGCTCGGCGGATAAAATTCTGCTTCCCGGTGTCGGCGCGTTTGAGGACGCCGCAAAAAAGCTCCGCGAGAGCGGGCTTGCCGACGTGGTATGCGAGGAAGCGAAAAAGGGTAAGCCGCTTCTCGGCATTTGCCTGGGAATGCAGCTTTTGTTTGAAAAAAGCTATGAATTCGGTGAATTTGAGGGTCTCGGTCTGATCCGCGGCGCGGTACGTCCGATCGAGGACGTGATCCCCGCAGATCTGAAGATCCCCCACATCGGCTGGAACGCGCTCCGCTTCCAAAAGAAAAGCGCGCTGTTCCGACATATCCAGGACGGCGATTTCGTCTATTTCGTCCACTCCTTCTACGCCGCGGATTGCGAGGAAAGCGTGATCGCCACCTCGGAATACGGTGCGGAGCTGACGGCGGCGGTCGCCTCGGGCAACGTATACGGCTGTCAGTTCCACCCCGAAAAGAGCGGTCCCGTCGGACTTGCCATCCTGAGAGCGTTCGTTGAGATGTAATTTCAGAAGAAAGGCGTAAGCGTATGAATCTTTTTCCCGCAATTGACTTGTACGGCGGCAAAGCCGTCCGTTTATATAAGGGCAATTATGACGAAATGACGGTCTACAGCGACGACCCCGTTTCGGTTGCCAAGCATTTTGAAGCCTGCGGCGCGAAGTATATCCACCTCGTCGATCTGGAGGGCGCGCGCACGGGTGAAACGCCGAATCTGGACGTGATCCGGCGCATCGTTTCCGAAACGAATCTCTTCGCCGAGGTCGGCGGCGGCATCCGCTCGATGGAAACGATCGAAAAATATATTTCCGCAGGCGTGAAGCGCGTGATCCTCGGAACGGCGGCGGTGACGAATCCTTCGTTCCTGATGGCGGCGATCCTGAAATACGGAAGCGCCGTGGCGGTCGGCGTGGATATCCGCGACGGCAACGTGGCGATCCACGGCTGGACGGAGAGCGCGGGCTTGCATTATACGGAGTTTATGACCCGTCTGGCAGGGCTCGGCGTATCGACCGTGATCGTGACCGACATTTCCCGCGACGGTGCGATGAAGGGCACGAACCGTTCTCTTTACGCGGAGCTTTCCGACAACTTCCCGCTGATGAACGTCATCGCCTCGGGCGGCGTTTCCTCTCTTGACGACGTGGAGGCGCTGAGCAAGCTCGGCATTTACGGCGCGATCATCGGAAAAGCCTACTATACGGGCGCAATCGATCTGGCAGAGGCGGTAAAAATCGCCAATTAAGCTTTCCCTGAAAAATAAAAAGGAAATAGAATTATGATTACAAAACGAATTATCCCGTGCCTTGACGTCAAGGACGGGCGCGTGGTCAAGGGCGTGAACTTCCTTGGTCTGGCGGACGTTTCCTCGCCCGTCAAGCTTGCGAAGTTTTACAGCGACGGCGGCGCGGATGAACTTGTTTTTTACGATATTACGGCTTCCGCGGAGGGCAGAGCGCTTTTCACGGACATTCTGACCGAGGTTGCGCGCACGATCTTCATCCCGCTGACGGTCGGCGGCGGCATCAATAGCGTTGCGGATTTCGACCGCGTGCTGAAATGCGGCGCAGATAAGGTCAGCGTCAATTCCGGCGCGATCCGCAATCCTGCGCTCATCACCGAGGCGGCGAAGAAATACGGCAGTCAGTGCGTCGTCATTTCCGCCGACGTCAAGCGCGTGGACGGCGTATTCCGCGTATTTGCCAAGGGCGGCAGAGAAAATACGGGCATGGAGGCAATCTCCTGGATCCGTCACTGCGTGGATCTCGGCGCGGGCGAGGTCGTCCTCAATTCCATCGACACGGACGGCGTGAAGAAGGGCTTCGATCTGGAAATGCTGGATCGTGTTTCAAGCGTCGTGAACGTTCCCGTCATCGCTTCGGGCGGCGCGGGCTGTATGGAGGATTTCACGGAGCTGTTCCGTACGCTTCCCCGTGTGGATGCGGGTCTGGCAGCTTCCATCTTCCATTTCGGTGAGGTGGACATCTGCGATCTGAAGGAGAAGCTTGCGCGCGACGGCATCAACGTCAGACGCACGGCGCGCTGAGCGCCGACCGGTGAGGTGGCAACCATCTGCGGCGATTCGCCGCTAAATCCGTTTATCTCCCCGACATAATAACAAGTAAAACTCTCGCTATCCAATAAGGAAAGGATAAAATAACCATGTTTGATATCAACGAATTGAAATTTGATGAAAAGGGACTGATTCCCGCCGTCGTAGTCGATGCCGTGAGCAAAAAGGTTCTGACGGTTGCCTATATGAATAAAGAAAGCCTTGCGATCTCCATGGAAAAGGGGCTCACCTGCTTCTGGAGCCGTTCGAGAAACGAGCTTTGGCTCAAGGGCGAGACCAGCGGCAATTACCAGCACATCGTCAGCATTACCGCGGACTGCGACAGAGATGCGCTGACTATACTTGTCGAAAAGGATGGTCCCGCTTGCCACAAGGGTACGGACTCCTGCTTTGGCGAGGTGATCTACGAAAGCCCCGACAGACACGAGTTTTCGCTCGAGGGACTCATGGATATGCTCGAGGGACGCAAGGAGAATCCCAAGGAGGGCTCCTATACCTCCTATCTGTTCCAAAAGGGCATTGACAAGATTCTGAAAAAGGTTGGCGAGGAATCCACTGAGGTCATCATCGCGGGCAAGGCGAACGACAAGGCGGAAACCGTCTATGAAATCGCCGATCTGACC
This sequence comes from Clostridia bacterium, assembly GCA_017412045.1. Lineage (GTDB taxonomy): Bacteria > Bacillota > Clostridia > Oscillospirales > CAG-272 > QALR01. The sequence continues at coordinate 8,852 of JAFQOX010000136.1, read as the reverse complement.
TATCACGTCATGGTTCTGATGCTGGAAATGGGAATTTCCCTTGAGGATATCCACAAGGAGCTTGCTTCCCGCCACGTCATCGACCACAAGGTCAAGCAGGAGAAGATGACGAAATGAAGCAGACCGCCGATTTTCATATGCACACCGTCTTTTGCGACGGCAAGAACACGCCCGAGGAAATGGTCCTGCGCGGCATCGAGCTCGGCTTTTCGGTGATGGGCTTCTCCGTTCATTCTCCGCTCTGGGAGGATTGCCCCTGGACGATCTCCAAATCGAGGCTTTCGGATTACCGCAGGGAGATCGAACGCCTGCGCGAAAAATACGCCGATCGGATCCGCATTTATTGCGGCATTGAGAAGGATTATCTGACGGATTTTCCGACGGATGATTTTGATTACGTGATCGGCTCGGTGCATTACGTTTGCGCGGGCTATGAAAAAATCGAGGTCGATCATTCCGCGGAGATCGCTTTGGAGGGCATTGAGCGCTATTTTGGGGGCGATATTTACGCTTACGCCGAGGAATATTTCCGCACGGTGGGTGAGATCGTCGAAAAAACGAACGCCGATCTGATCGGGCATTTTGACCTGCTGACGAAATTCTGCGACTGCGGGCTTGCCTTCGATACGAGCCATCCGCGCTACGTTGCGGCGTGGCAGGCGGCGGCAGATAAGCTTTTGAAAACGGGCGTCCCCTTTGAGATCAATACGGGCGCGATCTCCAGAGGCTACCGCTCCACGCCCTATCCCGCGCTCGATATCATGCGCTATCTGGCGGAGCACGGCGGAACGGCGGTCATCACAGGCGACTGTCACAGCGCCAAGGCGCTCGGAACGGCTTATGAAGAGGCGTACGCGCTCGCAAAGGAAGCAGGGCTTCCTCTCGTAAACCGCGTGAGAAATATTTCGTTCTGAAAGAGACCACGGATTATTTCCGTGGTTTTTCTCATATGGCGGCACGGCGGAAAAATTAACAAAAAAGCGATTGTTTTTCCGATAAGACCGTGCTATAATCAATTTATCGGTTTTTCTTAAAAATTTCACTGTTTATATGCAACGTTTTGATGGGTTTTACGACATATATCATAGATGCACGTAAACACAATTTGCGAAAGGAGATATTATGGCATTACTGCAACTCAAGGACATCGGAAAAATCTACGTTTCCGAAAGCAACGTCGCCGTGGGCATTCGCGGCGTCAATCTCTCGTTCGAGCGCGGAGAATTCGTTGCGATCACGGGTAAATCCGGATCAGGCAAATCCACGCTTCTGAACGTCATCAGCGGTATGGACACCTACGAGGAGGGCGAGCTCTTCATCGAGGGTCAGCCGACCTCCCACTATTTACAGCCCGAATGGGAGGATTACAGAGAGAAGTATATTTCTTTCATCTTCCAGGACTACAACATCATCGACAGTCTCACGGTATTGCAGAACGTGGAGCTCGCGCTCATGCACATCGAGGACGTCAAGGCGCGCCGCGCACGCGCGTTGGAGCTGATCGACAGGGTCGGTCTGACCTCTCATACGGGACACAAGGGCAGTAAGCTTTCGGGCGGTCAGAAGCAGAGAACCGTCATCGCACGCGCGCTTGCCAAGGACAGTCCCATCATTCTCGCGGACGAACCGACAGGAAATCTCGACTCTCATACCTCCGAGGAAATCATCGAGCTTTTGAAGGAGGTCTCCGAGGATAAGCTCCTGATCGTCGTCACGCACAATTTCGAGCAGGTCGAGGAGCACGCCACGCGCCACGTGCGGATTTTCGACGGCGCGGTGGAATCCGATACCGTCATTCATGCGCCCGAAGCCCACACCGAAGCGCAGAAGCCCCATACAGACGGCAAAAACAAAAAAGCTTCGAAAAAATCCGACCGTAAGAAGAATCTCAAAAACGGTCTGATTCTCGGCAGAACCATTTTCACCGCGAAGCCCCGTCTTTCCCTTTTTCTCTGTTTGCTGATGATCATCGGCACGCTCGGCATTTTTCTGATCACGACGCTCTCGGGAGAGGCAGGCACGCTTTTTGAACCGAACTATATGTTCCGCCACATGGACGGCAGAGTCGTGATCACCACGCAGAACGGCGAGGTCATCTCCGAAGAGAAGCTGGTGCAGATCGCGGAGAAGTACGGCGCGAAGGATTATCTGCGCATCGACTCCCTGCTGGATACCGGCTCGGCGTATTTTTCCTATCCCCACGAGGGCTACGACCGCTATCTCTTCGCTTATCCCATTTACGGCGAGGATTTCGGAAAGCCCCATATCGGCACGTATCCCACCAAGGAAAACGAGGTTCTTCTTTATCTTCCCATCTCTTATCAGGACGAATTCGGTAAGGACAGTCTGCTGATCGACGAGATCAAGATGAAGGATCTCCCCATCAGGATCACGGGCATTCGTTATTATTACGATAACAATATCGTTCCCTCCTGTCTATTTACCGAGGAGGGCTTCCGTACGATGACGGCGATCGAATACATACTGAACCGCTCCTCCACGAGCGTCAGTCTCTCCATTTCGTCGGACGGTATGTCCCGCGAGCAAGGTCTTTACGGCATTATTCCCGATTTTGATATTCCCGCAGACAAAATTTACGTCAGCGACAGATATTATAAGCAGCTGATCGCGTCCGGCGCGTCGTTTACCTCGTCGTTTCATTTCAACGCCGTGTACCATCATTTCGACTATTACTATAACGATGAGCCCACGGTCATGCATTTCAAGAGAACGTTCGGTGACGATAGCATCGTGATCTTCTCGGAGGATGGCTCCGCCGTCCGCTCCAAGGACGTCGTTATGAAGCCCTCCTTCGGTAACACCTCCTCCTACTCTCCCGACGTACTGATCAGCGACGAGCTGCTCCGTGAGATCGCGGAGGAGGTTCTGGAGCAATCCTATAAGCAGGCTTCGCTTTTCTTTGAAAACGATGCCGAGGCGCACCGCGCGGCGGAAGCCATGCGCGCGGACGGTTATATCGCCGTTCCCTCGGATACGGAATACGAGCCCGGCGCGGAGGAAGCCATCATGGGCGTAATTTCGGGTCTGGCGATCGCGCTCGTCTGGTTCGTCGCCATTCTCTTCCTCGCGTTCTTCATCAATCTTTGCTCCTCCCGCGCGCTCGGCGCATTCAAGGGAGATATGGCGATCATGCGCTCCATGGGTATTCCCGTACAGGTCATCCGTATTGCGATGTATACGCGCATGATGCTCGCGCTGATCCCCGCCTTCCTCTGCATGGTGGCGGTGGCGGTGCTGATCTTCACTTCGCCCGCGATGAACGAATTTTTCCTGTATCTCTACGCTTGGCAGTACGCGGCGATCGTCATCGGTATGATCCTGCTGACCGTCATGATCACAAGAAAGCAGGTACGCCGTCTCTTTGGCGAAAGCGTGAAAAAATCACTGAAAGGAGATAACGCGCAATGATCCGCATTCAGAATCTGCATAAATATTTCAATAAGGGAAAACAGAATGAGATCCACGTCATCGACGGCATCGATCTCGAGCTTCCCGAGCGCGGTATGACCGCCATCTTCGGCAAAAGCGGCTGCGGTAAAACGACGCTTCTCAACGTCATCGGCGGTCTGGACGATTTCGCCTCGGGCGCCGTGACCATTGAAGACCGGGACATCCGCGCGAATACCGACGATCTGCGCAACCGATATATCGGCTATATCTTCCAGAATTACAATCTCAACCGCGAGGAATCTTGCTTTGATAACGTCGCCGACTCCCTGCGCCTTTGCGGGATGACGGATGAGGCGGAGATCGAACGCCGCGTGACGGCGGCGCTGAAAAACGTCGGCATGGAGAAATACGCGAAGCGTCCGCCCAACACCCTTTCGGGCGGTCAGCAGCAGCGCATCGCCATTGCCCGCGCCATCGTCAAAAATCCGCGCATTATTCTTGCCGACGAGCCGACGGGCAATCTGGACGAAGCCAATACCGTCATGATCATGGACCTGCTCAAGAGCATTTCCGAGACGCATCTCGTCCTTCTCGTCACGCACGAGGCGCATCTCGTGGACCATTACTGCGATACGGTGATCGAGCTTTCCGACGGTAAGGTCGTCGGCACGAGGACCAACGCGAACGCAAACGGCTATTCCGCGCGGGATAAGAACCACATCTATCTCGGCGAGCTGGAAAAATCCGAGCTTGCGGACGAAAAGGCGCAGATCGAATACTACGGCGACAAGCCCGCCGAGCCCCTCCGTCTGCGCATCGTCAACAACGGCGGCAAGCTCTACGTCGAGATCCAAAGCGAAAAGGTTCAGCTTCTGGACGGCGCAAGCGAGGTTCGTTTGCTCGAGGGCATTTTCGAAGAAAAGAAAACCCAAAAGCAGGAAAGCACCATCGATATGTCCGCGCTTCCGCCCGTAGAGGCTACGCAGACGGGCAAGCTTTTCTCCTTCGGCTCCTCGCTCAGAAGCGGATACGCCGCCAACTTTACGAAAAATAAAAGAGGCAAAAAGATTTTGCGCGCCTGTATGTGTATGTTCTCCGCGATCATCGTGCTGATGACGGCGATCTTCGGCACGTCCATCGGCAACATCCTCGAGGCGCGGGATTCCTACAACCACAATATCTTTTATCTGTATACCCCCGACGGCAAGGTTTCCGACCGTCTGATGGAAGCCATGCAAAGCGGCGAGGGGGCGATCGACTTCCTTCGTCTGCACGATTATTATCCGAGCGGGGATAACTGGATCGACTTCCGCGTGAACGCCTTCGAACCCTTCCAGACGGGCTATTATGCAAACAGGATCGATACGAGAGCCGCCTTTCTGGAACGCCGCATGGCAGAGGGGCTGGAGGTGATCGCGGGAACGGCGGAAAACCTGAAGCCCGAGGAAATCCTCATCACGAGAAAGGTCGCCGACGCGCTTCTGGAGCAATCTCCATACGGATACATCAGCGAATACCACGACCTCGTCGGCATGATCTCGAATACCCTGCAAACCAAGGACGGTAAGAATCCCCGTATCGCGGGCATCGTGGAATCCGATGAGATCGCCGTATATTTCGACGAGATCGTTCTGGCAAAATACACCTATGACACTGTCCGCACCTACGGCGACCGACCCTATCTCGCCTCCGACTACGGTCTGGACGTGAAAAAGGGCGAGGTCATCTATACGCTGGTCGATGCCCCCATCGACACGGGCGCGCTCAGCGTCGGTCAGAAGATCAAGCTTGGCGGCGCGGAGCTTACCGTTTCGAAGATCCTGCGCAGCTACCGCATCTATTCGGAATATCTGGAGGGAAACGGCATCAAAAAGCTCTACCCGGAGGATTGGTTCGCCGATATCGTGAGAACCGAAAATCCCGGCATTGCCGAAACATCTTCTGAATTCAAAAAGAAATGTGAAGAGGTCGCAAATCTACGGATCGCGGATTATTACGACTATTATTACGAGCACCTGGATGCATTCCTTGCGGACTGCTACCGCTTCAATCCCGACGAGGAGCTCTGGCTGTATTTCGAAAAGGGCTGTACGGACGTCCGTTACCGCCACGCGACGATGGATTACTATTGGATCAAATGCTACCGCGAGCTCTACGGAAAAACGCCGACCGCGGCAGAGCTGGAGGCGAAGAAGGACACCCTTCCCGAGCTGGATCTGATCAAGTATTATAATCTCTATATCGACGAATACTATTCAAAGAACGTGCAGTATCTTCCCTCTCCCGCTTATCTGGTCAGCGACGAGGATTACGTCATGCTTTCGGGGCGTATCGGCAGTACGGACGAGGATTCCCGTACGCTCTATACCATCATCCATTCCACCGATCCCAAGGTGACGGAGGAATGGCTTACGAGTGAATTTTCCCATCTGGATACGGGAATCGAATTCATGAAGCCCATCCTGACCCCCGACATCGTATTCCAAACGCTTCTGGAGGCAGAGCTTGTGGATATCATCGGCGGACTCATCTCCATCGTCGTTCTGCTTGCGATCATGAGCATCTGTATGTATTTCATCATGCGCTCCGCGCTGATGAACCGCATCAAGGAGGTCGGCATCTACCGCGCCATCGGCGTTTCCAAAAAGAATCTCGTTTTCAAATTCTTCTCGGAAGCCCTCGTGCTGGCGACGCTCACCGTCCTTGTCGGCTATCTTGTAACAAGCGCCTTTATCTACGTCTGTCTGGGACTGTCGGGGCTCGTGTCCTCGGTATTCTATTATCCCGTCTGGCTGGCGCTCGTCGTCCTCGCCGTGCTTTACGCATTGAGTCTGATTTGCGGAACGCTCCCCATTCTTTCTCTCCTGCGCAAAACGCCGAGCCAGATTCTCGCCAAATACGATATTTAAACGAAAAACGTCCCTTGCGGCATCTGTATGAAAGCAGATGCCGCAATTTTTATCCTATAGGAATATGCCCGGGGCTCACGCATGAAATTTTTCGTTAAAAAAATTTTTTTCACATAAGTTCGGATAAAAACTTGGAAAGATAAACGGAAATTTAGCGGCGAAACGCCGCGGATGGTTGCCGCCGTACCGTAGTATATTCCGGTTTGGTATACTGCTCGACGGCGGGGCTCTCACAAAAAGCGAGCCTTTTGATATCACTTGCTTAAACAACCATAAACAATCATTTACCATTCCATCGAACCTACAGTTTTTAAAATAAAATGAAGCAACATTTTCTTTTTTGGAAAGATATGGTTTTGTGCGTGAGCCATGGCAGAAAAAACGGAACTTTTGTTTCTTTGCGAAATAATCTTTTACCGTTCCGACGCGCTAAAAGTAAATGCTGTTGCCCTGGAGATTATTGTGGAGATACTTGACACATCTGCACAGATATAGTACAATAAAACCATACAAAAATACACTGGAGGAGGTTGACATGACAGCAATCAAATACAACTGCCCGAACTGCGGCGGCACTTTGATCGCGGAAAGCGAGAAGCTGTTGCGGTGTCCGTATTGCGAGAGCACGTTTGAAAACGATTCTTTTCAGCGCAAGATGGGCACTTTGCGGGAATTTTTAGACATGACAAACATGGAAACCGTCCACAAGCAGCGGAGAAATCTCTATCAAGCCGTTTATGCGAAATATATCGATGATGACGCGATTCGTTTGTACGCAAACGAGATTAAAAAGTTGCTTCCCGACGATTTTCAGGCAAACTTTTATCTGGAGGCGCTTTCGGGAGATCCAAAAAAGACGGCGCGGCTCATCCGCGAGATCAACGTGGCGGAAAATCACGAGCAGCTCACCCCGATCATTCATTTTCTGATCGCTTCTTTTGAAAGCGATTATCATCTGGCACTCAGCGATCTGATTGAGCGCGCATACAAGAAACACAACTTGGAGCTCTTTTCGCGCTATGCCTCTGAGTTGGAGAATGAAGCCTGCAAGGTCAATGAAGGTGTTTATGACACCTTTGAGCCTCGCGACGTTTTCATCGCCCATTCCTCAAAGGATATGGACGCAGTGATGGCGCTTTGCGAGGATCTGGAGCTGAACGGATTTACCTGCTTCGTTGCGGAGCGCAATCTGCGCCACGGCGCGGGTGCCGTACAGAATTACGAAAGGAAATTGGAGGAAGCGATGGAAAACTGCTCCTGCTTTTTGCTTGTTTCCAGCGAACATTCCCGTTTCGGCTCCTGTGGTGCGGTCAAAAAAGAAATCCCCTACATCCGAAGCATGGATATCAGAAATGCGCCCGAACAATTCCGCTATTCTTACGCGCAAATTCCGGAAGAATACAAAATGCCTCGCATCGAATACCGTATCGGTACGAGCACCAAGAGCTCCCGCACCGTCATCCAATTTTTTGAAGGCTATGAATGGGTATATACGCCGATGGAGATCATGGACCGCCTTGACGAGATCAAACTCCGCAATATCGTCCGGAAAATAGATTGGAAGGAAAAATCCTCTTGCGCGCATCAGAACGTCGATATCATTCCTGCCGTGCAAGCCACCTGCAGCGAGGGCGGCAAGACCGAGGGGGCTCGCTGCGCCGATTGCGGCGAAATTCTCCGCCAACCCGTTCCGACACCGCCTCGCGGACACCGCTTTGGTGATTGGACGATCACAACGCCGGCTACCTGCACCAAAAACGGCGTGCAGGAAAGGGTCTGTGATTGCGGAGAAAAGGAAATGAGCCCCGTTCGCTCGTTGGGACGGCATATTACGGGGGATTGGGAGACCGTCAGGGAAGCAACCCATGAAACGGACGGCTTGCGCATCAGAAAGTGCCTCGTTTGCGATAAGAAAGAGGAAGAGCGTATCCCCGCCAAGGGACACAAATTCGGTGCGTGGACCGTTGTCAATCCCGCAACCTGTATCAAGGAAGGCTTGCGGGAAAGGACCTGCGATTGCGGAAAAAAGGAAATACAAACCGTCCCCTCGCTTGGCGCTCATCAGCCCGGCGAATGGGAAATCGCCAAGGAACCGACAGAAAAAGAAGCCGGCTTGAAGGTCAGAAAATGCACTGTTTGCGGAAAACGTGTTGCAAGTGAGAATATTCCCAAAAAGCAAGCGCCGAAAACAGTGTCCTTGAGCGCACGGGAAATGAATACTCTCGGTAACAAATATTATTACGGCAAGGACGGTGTGGCGCAGGATAACAAAAAGGCATTCGAATGCTATGCCAAAGCCGCCGAACAAGGTCATGTTGTCGCGCAATTCAATTTAGCGTTTTGTTACGCAAACGGTCGCGGCGTTGAGCGGAATGATAAAAAAGCGGTCGAATGGTACACAAAAGCCGCCGAGCAAGGTCATATCACCTCGCAATTCAATTTAGCCGTCCGTTACGCAAACGGTCGCGGCGTTGAGCGGAATGATAAAAAAGCGGTCGAATGGTACACAAAAGCCGCCGAGCAAGGTCATAT
>JAFQOX010000135.1 GCA_017412045.1 Clostridia bacterium | reverse complement strand
GCTTTTTCTTTGTTTGAAAGAAAAAGCACCAAAAAGAAGCAAACCAGCGTGCCGCTGGACTGCTTGCGCGCCATCAATTGTCCCGTCTGCTCTTTTTCTGATTCCGAAAGTGCAGATGCCCGGTAGCTCCGATTGCAGCTATACCCAAAATCAAGAGGTTCGGAAGTGTCGGTTCACCGCTCCGATGGTTTCGATTTGATGGCGCGGGTGCGTATCCAATCGCATCACGCGAACCTTACGGTTCATGGGAATTTTGCATAGTATGATGGCAAAAAGAATGATTGTTTATACGAATGATTCCGAAAGACTCGTCTTTCGGGAGAGATCCGCCGTCGAGCAGTATACGAAGTCGGAACAAGCTACGGTACGGCGGCAACCATCCGCGGCGATTCGCCGCTAAATTTCCGTTTATCTCACCAAAAAGCAAAGGCTTTCCCCGAAAACGTTTCGCGTAAAAGGAAAGACGGATATTGCCCGTTTTTTTGTGAAATTTTATCAATTTGCTATAGATAAAACGAACCTTTTATGATATAATGTGTTCGACAGACGGTTTGCGCCCGTGAGGAGCGCGCCGTCCATGAAAGAAACGGATCACGGCAACGCCGCGCCCGTACGGGAGGCGTTGTCTGAGGAGGATTTTATGAAGATTGTGATTGCGATGGATTCCTTCAAGGGCAGTCTTTCCGCGATGGAAGCGGGAGAAGCCGCACGGGACGGCATTCTGCGCGTATATCCCGACGCAGAGATCGAGGTCGCGGCGCTGGCAGACGGCGGAGAAGGAACGGTAAGGGCGATCGTCGGCGCGACGGGCGGACGCTTGGAAAGGGTAACGGTTCACGATCCCCTGGGCAGAACGGTCGAGGCGGAATACGGCGTGATCGGCGGTACGCAAACGGCGGTCATGGAGATGGCGGAGGCGAGCGGGCTGACGCTTCTCTCCGAGGAGGAACGGGATCCCATGCGGACATCGACCTTTGGCTTCGGTGAGATGATCGCCGATGCCATCGGTAAGGGCTACCGCGATTTCGTCATCGGCATCGGCGGAAGCGCGACGAACGACGGCGGCTTCGGTATGCTCCGCGCGCTCGGCTTTGCTTTTTCGGACGAAAAGGGAAATCCCATCACGCTCGGCGCGGAAGGCTTGCGCGATCTGGCGCGGATCGAAAAGGACGGCGCGCTTGCGACGCTCTCGGAATGCCGCTTCACCGTGGCTTGCGACGTAAAAAACCCGCTCTGCGGAGAAAACGGATGCAGCGCGGTATTCGGACCGCAGAAGGGCGCTTCTCCCGCGGCGGTCAAGGAGATGGATGCGCTGCTTTCCCGTTACGCGGCGCTGACCGCGGAGCTGATCGGCGCGGACCTTTCGGCGTATGAGGGAAGCGGCGCGGCGGGCGGTCTGGGCTTTGCCTTCCTCGCATATCTGAACGCCTCTCTGCGCTCGGGCGCACAAACGGTGATCGAGGCTACCTCGCTGGCAGAAAAGATCCGCGAGGCGGACGTTCTGATCACGGGTGAGGGCAGGCTGGACTTTCAATCCTCCATGGGCAAAGCGCCCGTAGAGGCGGCAAAGCTTGCGAAACAATACGGCAAAAGGGTGATCGCCCTCGCGGGCTCGGTCTCGGATTCCGCAAGCCTTTCCCGCATTCGGGAGATCGACGCCTTTTTCCCGATCGTCGGCGCACCCTGTCCGCTTGCCGAGGCGATGGAAACGGAAAACGCGCGGCGCAATATGGCGCGCACGGCAGAGCAGGCGTTCCGCCTCGTGAAGGCCTTCCATCCGGCAGAATGACGCGCGCGTTTTACCAAAGGGGACAATTGCCGGCGCGCGGTCAAGAGGCACGCTGTACTCTGACGTTTGCGTCAGAGTAGCTTCTTTTTGGTGCTTTTTCGACTCCTTGGCTTGCCAAGGAGTGCAAACCAAAGAAAAAGCACGTCGTTTCCACTTTTCAAAGGGAATTTTTGTTTACTTTTGTAGAAAAGCAACTATCATAAACAAGCATTTACCCCAACGACTTCAAACAGAAAGGATCAAAGCATGGAACAGTACGAAAAACTGAAAACGCTTGCCGACGGGCTTTCGGGCAGCATGAAGATGTTCGTCGATCACGAGAAGAACCGTCGGAGCGGACATCTCAGCCACGCGCTCGCGGAATATAAAAAGGGCTGTGTGATCTCCTTCTATTCCAACTGCTCGGGAACGCGCAACAAGTGGGCGCCCGGTCATAACGGCTTCGGCTGGCTGGAATACAGGCGCTCCGCGGACGGCGGTCTGACGTGGGACGGCGCGAGGGTCTTTCCTTATTCGTGGGAAAGCTTTCTGAACGAGCCCTTCACGGTCAGCTGTGAAAAGGCGGTTTCCACGCAGGAAAACGAGATCGTCGCGCTCTGCATCCGCAACGAGAACCCGAACGGCTGGGAGCCCTATCTGGAGCCCGTGGCGGTCAGGAGCGAGGACGGCGGCGAGACGTGGGAAGCACCGACGGTGATCTGTGACAAAAGGGGCAGGATCTACGACGCGCTGGTCAAGGACGGCGTGATCTATCTGCTCATGCTGGCAAACGAAGATTTTCTCGCGGAGAAGCCCGAGCACCGCTATTATATTTATCAGAGCGAGGATCACGGAAAAACTTTTTCCCTGCGCGGCGAGCTTCCGGGCGATACGAAGGGACACGCCTACGGCGCGATGACGCTCCGCGGAGACGGCACCCTCGTCTGCTATGAATACGATTCGGCGGACGAATACCATCTCGTTTATCATATCAGCCGCGATATGGGGCTTACGTGGGAAGAGAGCGGAAAAAGCTTCTGCGCAAAGCGCATCCGCAATCCGCAGACGGCAAGGGTAAAGGGCGGCTATATCCTGCACGGCAGGGCGGGCTGTACGACGGACGAGCTGCCCATGCACTTCGTCCTGTATACGGGCGAGGACGGCATCCACTGGGATGAGGGCAGATATATCTACGCCTGCGAGGGAAAGACCGCGTATTATTCCAACAATCTGATCATCGACGGCGCGGACGGCTCCCAACGCGTGCTGATCCAGGCATCCGTTCCGTACAGCAAGGGCTGTGTCAATATCGGTCACTGGATGCTGGAGCTTTGAGAATATTTCCACAAAAAAACGGGGAATTCACAAAACGGTGGAGAATTTTTGTGGAAAACTTGTTTGAAAATTCGAGGAAATCACGCCTCGTTGTGGAAAATTAAAAAAAATAAAACCCATCAAAAACACCGAAAACGGATTTTCCACAAAATTCTGGATAAATTCTGTGGAAAAACATGTGGGGAAAATCACGGCTTTTCCACCGTTTTTGATCCGGTTAACGTGAGTTCGATGAAAACTCGGAAAGATAAACGGAAATTTATCATAACTATCTCGCCAAGGCTCAACTTAAGATAAAGTTATGTCTATTGCCGAAAATACCGATTACAGTTAGCCTTCCCCGGTGGGGGAAGGTGTCGGCGTAGCCGACGGATGAGGCGTTGCTTTGG
>JAFQOX010000134.1 GCA_017412045.1 Clostridia bacterium | reverse complement strand
TTAGGGCTTGTTTGAAAAATGACAACACGCCCAAAAAGCGGTTATTTTTCCGCATAACTGCGCTTATTTTTTTTGAAATACATATCGTATTTCTGCAAAAAATCAGCTTGTTCTACGAAAAAATTCCTCACTTTTGGTCATGTCGCTATTTTTCAAACAAGCCCTAGTGAAAATGTTGCTTTTCGGCAGAGGAATCCGTAAAAGCACGATTTCGTTTTGGGTAAAGGGGCTTTGGATTATGATTTACGACAGCTATTCGCTGATGGAAAACCAATTGGAGATCCGTTTTATGGGTGCGGATGAAAGGGTGTTTTCCGAGCAAACGGTTTTTGAGGGCGAACGTATGCCGTTTGAGCTTTTCTTTCTGGTTCGCAAGGGCAAAATTTCGTTTTGCATGAACGATGAGGAGACCGTTTGCGATACGGGAACGGTTCTGACGGTTCCGTACGATACGGCGTACCGCGTTTCGGCTGAAAAGGGCTGTGAGGTCATCTGGATTGCCGCCGATTATCGCGTTTTTTCGAATTTGCGGATTTTCTCGCTTTTTGCCGTTCCGACGAAGCAGGAGGATCCCGACGGCAGTCTGGCGGCGCTTTGCGCTTCGATTTATCAGACCTTTGCGGAAAGCGAGCTGACGAACACGAGATTGGAAAACGCGCTTTTCGTCAATATGTCGCTCTATCAGCTGGCGCTTGCCGTTCTCAGAAGAAGCTTTCCGAAATCGGACGGCGGTATGGTGATGGCGCGCTTCGCCAAGCTTTCCCCCGTTCTGCTCCGTATCGGCGAACGGCTGGATAAATTCTGCCCGATGAAGGAGCTCTCCGATCTGATGGGACTTTCCGAGGACTCGTTCTACCGCTTCTTCAAAAAGACGGTGGGCGCGGCGCCAAAGGAATACCTGATCTCGGAGCGTCTGCGCAAGGCGAAATTCTATCTTTTCACCACGGACCTTTCCGTGGCGGAGATTTCCCGGCTTTGCGGCTATGAGAACTCCTCGTATTTCAGCACGCTTTTCCATGAAAAATTCGGACTTTCTCCGAGCGCGTACAGGGAAAAGACGGCTGCGGTGATTTAGGGCTTGTTTGAAAAATGACAACACACCCAAAAGCGGCTATTTTTCAAACAATCCCTAAACGATTTTAATGATTCTGAAAGGACGATGTGACTATGGATTTTTCAAAGATCAGACTTTTTCTTTTTGATATGGACGGTACGCTCTATCTGGGCAACAATCTCTTCCCGTTTACCAAGACTCTGCTCGATACGATCAAGGCGCAGGGCAAAACCTATCTTTTCATGACGAACAACTCCTCCAAAAGCGTCAACGACTACGTAAAAAAGCTGGAAAAGCTCGGCATTCCCGCGAAATACGAGGACTTCATCACGTCCTCCCAGGCGACGGCGGATTACCTGATGAAAAACCATCCCGGTCTCCGCTTCTACGTCAGCGGTACGGAATCCTTTAAAAAGGAGCTTGCCGATGCGGGCGTGCGCGTGTACGTGGACTATTCCGACGACATCGAGGGCGTCGTGATGGGCTACGATACGGAGCTGACCTATAAGAAGCTGGACGACGTTTCCAAGCTTCTGACGCTCAAGGATATTCCTTATATCGCGGCAAATCCCGACTGGGTATGCCCCACCGAATACGGATACGTTCCCGATTGCGGCTCCGTTGCGACGATGATCTGCAACGCGACGGGCAAAAATCCCCACTTTATCGGAAAGCCCCGTCCGGAAATGCCTCTGGCGGCGATGGAGCGCATCGCAAAGAAGGACCCGCTGGTCAATCGGGATACGACGCTCGTGATCGGCGACCGTGTCTATACGGATATTGCCTGCGGCGTAGCGGCGGGCATCCATTCTCTGCTCGTTCTCAGCGGCGAATCCACGATGAAGGACGTAGAGGAGAGCGACGTGAAGCCCGAATTCATCATGAGGGACTGCTCGGAGCTTCTGGAAAAAATCAAATAAACGTTATTGATGCAGAAAAGAGGTTTTTGAAAAATGGCAAGACCAAAAGGAATTCCCTTTACCGAGGAAAACGCGGGGGCGAATTACGCGGAATTTGCGGTTGCCCGTAAGCCCGACGGCAAGATCAGAACCCAGAGATTTCTTTTTATACTGACGTATCTCGCGTTTGCGCTCGCTTATTGCTTCGTATTTCTCGTCCTGGTCAAAATGGGTCCCGTGATCGCGATCCTTCCGCTTTTCCTGCTGATCATGTGGTTTTTCACGTGGAAGCTGACCAAGATCGAATATATGTATATCGTAACGCAGGGTTATCTGCACGTTTATCAATATAACGGTTACAACAACGCCAAAGAGGTTCTGAAAGTCAAGCTCAGCGAAAACGAAGGCGTTTATCCCGCGGGTGACGCGGATTACGCGGCGTTTGCGAAGGCATGCGAAGCGACGCTCGATTATTCCGCAGGCAAAAATACGGACGACCTGTATTTCGCCGTTTTTCGTATCAACGGAAAGAAAACCGCCGTTTACTTTACCGCTTCCGCCAAGGTTCTGACGGGTATGCGCTATTTCGGCGGTGAAAAGGTCGTCGTTACCTACGTATCCAGATAAGATTATTATATCAAATAAATTGTACCGGAAAGGAATCTACTTATGAGGAAAACAAAAATCGTATGCACCATCGGTCCCGCCTCTTCCAAGGAGGAGGTCTTGACGGAAATGGCTCTCGCGGGCATGAATGTTGCCCGTCTGAACTTTTCCCACGGAACGCATGAACAGCACAAGGCGACGATCGATCTGATCAAAAAGGTCAGAGAGAAGCTGAATCTTCCCATTGCCATCATGCTGGATACCAAGGGGCCGGAATACCGCATCAAAACCTTCAAGAACGATAAGGTCGTCGTTCGCGAGGGCGACACCTTTACGTTTACCACAGACGACATCGAGGGTGATGAGACGCGCGTTTCCGTTACGTACAAGCAGCTCTGCGAGAATATCGACATCGGCGACCACATTCTCGTCAATAACGGTCTCGTTATTTTCGAGGTCATCTCCCTGACCCCCACCGAGGCGGTTTGTACCGTCATCGAGGGAGGCGAAATGTCCAACCGTAAGAGTATGAGCTTCCCCGGCAAGCTGATGAGCGGTCCCTATCTCAGCGAACAGGACAAAGCGGACCTTGCCTTCGGCATTGAAAACGGCGTGGATTTCGTCGCGGCATCCTTCGTCTCCCTGAAGGAAGATCTGATCGACCTCAAAGCCTTCATGC
The DNA here is from genome assembly GCA_017412045.1 of Clostridia bacterium. Taxonomy (GTDB): domain Bacteria; phylum Bacillota; class Clostridia; order Oscillospirales; family CAG-272; genus QALR01. The sequence goes on along the minus strand of JAFQOX010000134.1, from coordinate 40,799 downwards.
GCCAGCACGGCGGCGACGATATCGACATCATTGCGAAGATCGAAAACCGCGCGGGTGTAAACAATATCGAAGAAATCTGTGATTACTGCGACGGCATCATGGTTGCGCGAGGCGACCTCGGTGTCGAAATTCCCTTCGAGGAATTGCCCGCAGTACAGAAGGATCTGATCACGAAATGCCGCTTGCTCGGTAAGCGCGTCATTACCGCGACCGAAATGCTGGAATCCATGATCAACAATCCCCGTCCGACCAGAGCGGAAATTTCCGACGTTGCGAACGCCGTTTACGACGGCACGAGCGCGATCATGCTTTCGGGTGAAACGGCGGCGGGTAAGCATCCCGTCCTGACCGTCAAAACGATGTCCAAGATCGCGGAGGAGGCGGAACGCAACATCAATTACGAGGAGCAGTTCCGCACCTATAAATTCAAGATCCAGAACGCGTCCGACGCGATTTCCCATTCTACCTGCGGCATGGCGATCGACATTCAGGCAAAGGTGATCATGGTCTGCTCCATGTCCGGTATGACCGCGCGCATGGTATCCCGTTTCCGCGCGCCCACTGACATCATCGGCATGACGACGACGGAGAAGGCCTGGAGAAAGCTCGCCCTTTCCTGGGGTGTTATCCCTGCGCTGGCAGAGGAATTTCCTTCGACGGAGGTTCTTTTCTATCACGCGAAGAACTACGCGAAGAAGGAACTGAAGCTGAACCGCGGTGACACCATCGTTATCACGGGCGGTGTCACGGGTAAATCCGGTACGACCAACCTGATCAAGGTAGAAACGATATAAGCACAATTGGCAAGGGCGCTTTCCGGAGCGCCCTTGTTTGCGCAATCAAGAACGGAGATTTTTATGATTTATACGGTAACACTGAATCCGTCCCTGGATTACGTCGTGGACGTGAAGTCGTTCCGAGCGGGAACGGTCAACCGAAGCGTCGGAGAGTCGATCCAGCCCGGCGGAAAGGGGATCAACGTTTCCCTTATGCTCGGGGCGCTCGGCTGTGAAAGCGCGGCGACGGGCTTTCTCGCGGGCTTTACGGGCGAGGAGATCCGCAGATTGCTTTTACAGCGAGGCGTATCCGAGCGCTTCTTCTTTTTGAAAAACGGATTTTCACGTATCAACGTCAAACTGAGAAACGGGGAGGAAACGGAGATCAACGGCGCGGGTCCGTCCGTTTCGGAAGCGGAAAAAGAGGCTTTGCTCGGATGGCTGGAGCAAACGCTCGCAGATGGCGACACGCTCGTGCTTTCGGGAAGCGTACCGAGGGCATTACCTGCCGATATATACGTTGAAATCATTCGCAGAACCTGTGATAAGGGCGTTCGCATCGCGGCGGACGTTTCGGGCAGTCTTTTGCGCGGGATTTTACCGCATCGCCCCTTCCTTGTCAAGCCGAATCATCACGAGCTGGGCGAGCTTTTCGGCTGTGAGATCGCTTCCCGCGAGGAAGCGGCGTTTTACGCGCATAAGCTTTGTGGCATGGGCGCGCGGAACGCGCTGGTCTCTCTTGCGGGAGACGGTGCAGTTCTGGTAACGGAAAAAGCCGTTTATTTCGCAGAAGCGCCTAAGGGCGTACCCGTCAATTCCGTCGGCGCGGGAGATTCCGCCGTAGCGGGCTTTCTGGCAGGATGGAAGGACGGAGAAGAGCCGTCGGAAGCGCTCCGTCTTGCCGTGGCGGCGGGAAGCGCGACGGCATTTTCCGAAGGGATCGCAACGGCGGACGAGGTATCTTCCTTGCAAGAGAAGGTAAGCGTCGTCCGAAAACAAAATTGATAAGCAACGGCTGTTCACGCAAACCGCATAGCGGAGGTTTGCTCTGCGGCAGAAAAAGAAAAGCTCCGACAGATTGGAAATCTGTCGGGGCTTTTCGGTTATGATACTTTTTCGGAAATTTTTACTTCATAACAGTATACGTTAAAAACGATATCGTTCACCATTTGAACCGACAAATGCAATAAGTCGGTTTTTATCGGTTGATTATGATATATTTCTCCGTCAAGCGGATGCGCGTCTTTGACCTTCAACAAAAAAGGTGTCAGCTCTTGATTTACGTATTTCAGCTTTGCATCGTATATGAGCGTATCTTCCCACATACACAGATCTGTCAATCCCACTACGTTATTGCAAAGAATTTCGATTGTATCCTCATAATCATCGCGGTTGATCGTCATACGGATTTGGTTTGATGATATTTCGATTTTTTCAATATCGGCATCATGCCAATCATACTTTTGAAATTGATTTATCATAATCAAAAACCCTTTCTTATATCGTTTATAGGTAATTTTTTGATTGATAATTGCTCAAAAAGAGATGCTTTCAATTAATTTCCGTTTTTGACAGCCTCGAAATCCGCCTCGATTTCCGCCGAGGGCGCCTTGGTCAGCAGAGAGACCAGGACGATGCAGACGGAAGAAATGATGAAGGCGGGCAGAAGCTCGTAGATGGCAAACACGCCGCCGAGCTTGCTGATCAGAAGCTTCCAGATGAATACCATGGAAGCGCCGCTCACCATGCCGGCAACTGCGCCCGCGCGGGTGATTCTCTTCCAGAAAAGGGAGAAGAGCATCAGCGGACCAAAGGTCGCGCCGAATCCTGCCCATGCGAAGGAAACCACGTTGAAGATCACGCTGTTTTCATCCAGCGCGATGACGATGGCAACGAGAGCGATGGAAAGAAGCGTGATTCTCGTAACGAGCATGACCTGCTTATCCGTAGCCTTCTTTTTCACGACGCCCTGGAAGATGTTTTTCGCAACAGCGGAAGCCGCAATGAGCAGATAAGAGTCTGAGGAGCTGATGGTTGCCGCGAGGATACCCGCCATTACGAAGCCTGCGAGAATCGCGGGCAGGGAGTTGGTGGCAAGGGTAATGAAAATATTTTCCGCCGCGGATGCCGTGAGATGCGCAGTAGGATAAAGTGCTCTGCCCATGATACCGATAAAGACGGCAACGGCAAGAGAAATGACGACCCAGATCATTGCGATGCGGCGGGATTGCTTCAACTCGCTTTCGTGACGGATCGCCATAAAGCGGAGCAGAACCTGCGGCATACCGAAGTAACCGAGACCCCATGCAAGCATGGAACAGATCTTAAGAATGCCGTATTCGCCGGCTTCACCGAAAATGGGCGTTCCCATCAGTACGATCTGCTCTCCCGCGCCGTTTACGGCAGGCTGGGCAATGCCGAAAAATTCAAAGAAGCCGGGAATGGATTTTGCGTTTTCCACAACTGCGCCCAAGCCGCCCGCCTTGACCGTGCCGATCGCCACGATGACGACGAGAGCCGTGAACATCACGATGCCCTGCATAAAGTCGGAAGCGCTTTCCGCAAGGAAGCCGCCGAGGATCGTATAGAGAAGCACGAATACCGCGCCGACGATCATCATGGCGACGTAGGGCGCGCCGAAGAGCGTCGCGAAGAGCTTACCGCACGTTACGAAGCAGCTTGCCGCGTAAACCGTGAAGAAGATCAGGATGAAGAACGCAGAAAGCGTCAAGATGATCTTGTTCTTTTCACGGAAGCGGTTTGAGAAAAATTCGGGGAGCGTGATCGAGTTATTAGCTCTCACACTGTAACGGCGCAGACGTCTGGAAACGATGAGCCAGTTGAGATACGTGCCCAGCGCAAGACCGATGGCGGTCCACAACGCGTCCGCGAGGCCGCACCAATAAGCCACGCCGGGAAGCCCCATCAGCAGCCAGCCGCTCATATCAGAAGCCTCCGCGCTCATGGCGGTCACCCAGGGACCGAGCGAACGTCCGCCGAGAAAATAGTTGTCCGAGCTTTTATTTGCCCGTTTTGCAAAAATGATACCGATCGCAATGACGACAGCCATATAGATGATCATGGCAACCAGAATCTGAATTGTTTTGTTATCCATTTGATTTCACCTCCAAAAGTTTTGATTATTTTAGTTCAAACGAATATCGCCCTATTGTACCACAGCGTACGGTATTTGTAAATGTTTTTTTGAAAATTTTACGCAATTTGTATCCAAAAAATTTTTGAATCCGGAATGAAAACAGGACTGTAAACAATCATTTATCGTTCCAAACGCAAAAAAAGTAAATGCTGTTGTGCCGAATATATAAATCCATATCTTGACATTCCCGCGAAAAAATGCTATAATTTACCGGTACGGCAGAAAATTCAATGCAAAGCATATCAAAAATATGCAGAAAGAGGATGCTTTATGGAAAACAACGTGAAAAATCTTTACGACGAGCTGAAAGAGATTCAGATCGACAGAGAGGACATTTTTGAAGGCGCGATCGTTCATCTCGTTCGCGACACGGTCATCATTCCCAACGGCTCGAGAGCGACCAGAGAGGTTTGTCTGCATCACGGCGCGGTTTGCATCGTTCCGCTGACCGACGACGGCCATATCATTATGGAACGTCAGTTCCGCTATCCCTTCGGAAGAATTTTGTGGGAAATTCCGGCAGGCAAGCTGGACAAAGACGAATACGACTTCCTGGAAGCGGCAAAGCGAGAGCTTCGTGAAGAAACCGGCTATACCGCCGAAACCTTCACCTGCATCGGTGATTATTATCCTTCCCCCGCGATTCTCAGCGAGAATATCCGTATGTATATCGCGGAAGGACTCAAAAAGGGCGAGCAGGATCTGGACGAGGACGAATTTCTTGACGTCGTCAAGGTTCCCTTCGACGAGGTCGTTCGTATGATCCTTGACGGTGAGATCACAGACGGCAAAACGCAGGCGGCTGTTTTGAAAACCAAGCTGCTGCGCGGACTTTGATCGCGCGTCGAATATCGGTTTCGTTTGAAAAACGGGGCGTTGCATAAGCGGATTTTCCGCCGTGCAACGCCATTTTGTGTTTATCCTTTCCATTCATTCAGGGATTGTTTATGCGAATGATTCCGAAAGGCTCGCCTTTTCTGAGAGAGCCGCCGTCGAGCAGTATGCTGAACCGGAATAAGCTACGGTACGGCGGAAACCGTCAGCGGCGATTCGCCGCTAAATTTCCGTTTATCTGATCAGAAAAATGCAGTTGACCCGTAAATTCGCTGTATATCCGTTGACGGCAGGGTATTTTTTTGATATGATAAAGATAATATTTGAAACGAAAGGAAAGCACGCGGAAATTCGTTCGGAATTTTCGGTGTACGGAACGTAAGATGGGCTTTGACAAGAATTTTATCTGGGGCAGCGCGACGGCTTCCTATCAGATCGAGGGCGCGTGGAACGAGGACGGAAGAGGACTCAGCGTCTGGGACGTTTTCTGCCATGAGAAGGGAAACGTGGAGGAGGGACACACGGGTGACGTCGCCTGCGACCATTATCACCGCTTCCGCGAGGACGTTCGGCTGATGAAGGAATTGGGCATCCGTGCGTACCGTTTTTCAATCAGCTGGACGAGAATCTTCCCGAATGGCGTCGGAGAAATCAACGAGGCGGGCGTTCGCTTTTACAGCGAGCTGCTCGACGCGCTTCTGGAAAACGGCATTGAACCGTATATCACGCTGTTTCATTGGGATTACCCGTACGCGCTTCATTGCAAGGGCGGATGGCTCAACGACGACAGCGTCCGCTGGTTTGCCGATTATGCGGCGAAAATCGCGGAGCTTTACTCCGATCGCTGTAAAAACTTCATTACTTTCAACGAGCCGCAGTGCTTTATCGGTACGGGATACCTGAGCGGCGCGCATGCGCCCGGGCTTCGGGTTTCCTACCGCGATATTTTCCGTATGTGCCATAACGTGCTGAAGGCGCACGGCGCCGCCGTTATCGCCTTGCGCGCAAACGCCAAGCAGCCGATTTCCGTCGGCTACGCGCCTACCTGTACCGCCGATTATCCCCTGACCGACGCGCCCGAAGATATCGCGGCGGCGAAAAAATGTCTTTTCGCGTGTCCGCCTCTCGGCAGAGGACTCATGCGTAACGTTTCCTGGTGGAGCGATCCCGTCATGCTCGGCAGCTATCCCGCGGACGGATTGGCACTCTACAAGGATTATCTGCCCGAGATCACCGAGGAGGATATGAGGCTCATCCATCAGCCCATCGACTTTTACGCGCAGAACATTTATAACGGCAGAGCCGTCGTTTCGGACGGTAAGGGCGGATTTGCCTTCGCGCCCCGCTCGGTCGGCGCGGCAAAGACCGCGATCCAATGGTCCGTCACGCCCGAATGCCTGCGCTGGGGACCGCGTTTCCTGTACGAGCGTTACGGATGCCCCGTTTTCATCACGGAGAACGGGATGTCCGCGCACGATTCGGTATCTCTGGATGGAAGGGTGCACGATCCCAACCGCATCGATTTTTTGCACCGCTATCTGCTCGAGCTGGAAAAGGCGATCGACGACGGCGCGGATATCCGCGGCTATTTTCTCTGGTCCTTCATGGATAATTTTGAGTGGGCAAAGGGATATACCGACCGCTTTGGCATCGTCTACGTCGATTACGAAACGCAGGAGCGAATCCCGAAGGACTCCGCCTATTGGTACCGCGATTGGATCCGGGCGCACGAATGACAAAATTTTCCTGATGATATTTTATCAGTATAAAGACAGGAGAAATGGACATGAATCCGAATACGAATATATGTAATTACTGTGGCGAAGGTGACTTTGAACGCCGCGGGGGCAAATGGGTCTGCACATCCTGCGGCTCCCATAAGCCGGAAATTATCACGGGTGAGGAAACGACGCTGCTGTATACGGCGTACCAAAAGCTCCGTCTGGCGGATTTCGCCGAGGCAGAGTCGGAATTCGACGATATTCTGCGCAAGTATCCGGAATCCCCGACCGCTTATTGGGGAAGGCTGATGGCGCGTTACGGCATCAAATACGAGCGGGATTTCGACGGCAGCATGATCCCCACCTGCTACGCGGCATCCATCGAGAGCCTGACCGCGGCGCAGGATTATCAAATGGCGCTGAAATACGCGGACGGTGACAGCAAGGCTTTTTATCAGTCACAGGTCCACTATATCGAGCGCGTGCGTAAGGAATGGATTGAAAAGGCAAAAAAAGAAAAGCCCTACGATATTTTTCTGTGCTATAAGGAGAGCGATCTTCCCAACGGCATCGAAAGAACCAAAGACAGTCTGGCAATGCAGGAGCTTTACGTGCATCTGACCGGCAAGGGCTACCGCGTATTTTACAGTCACGAGAGCCTTCGCGAAAAGGTCGGAGAAAAATACGAGCCGTATATTTTCAACGCTTTGTCAACGGCGAAGGTGATGATCGTCTACGGCTCAAAACCGGAGTATATCACGTCCGTGTGGATGAAAAATGAATGGATGCGCTATGAGAAACGTATGAAAGCGGGCGAGAAGAAGCAGGACTCTCTGCTCGTTGCGTGCGAAGGATTTCAGCCGAGAGAATTGCCGACCGTTCTTGCTTCCAAGCAATGCCTGAACGCAAAGGACAAGAGCTTCTACAGCGACCTCGACGAAGCGATTGAAAAAATCATTTACGGCGCCACCTTATCGGAAATACGGAGAACGGAGCGAAAGGAACGCGCGCCTATTTTCATCACGGCGTTTTTATTGATGGCGGTGTTGATCGGTTCGCTGGCATGGTATTTTCTCAGACCTGTTTCAGAATTAACCGATTCCGGATACGGCGCGACGGTCAGCGCGAATTACGGTTCGTTTTCGTGGAACACCTTCCTTCGCGTGGAAGCGCTTCGGGAAGATGAATGGCAAAACCGTATTGAGACGCTTCACGTCGATCCGGAAGGAATCCGACTCTACCGCCTAAGCTTGCGAGAGGGACAAAATGAAATGTCGTGGGAGGGAGATCTTACGGTCCGCATCCCTCTTCCGGATGGTGTATCCGCGGCGCGCGCGGCGATTTACGAGCTGAACGGCGACAAGACGAGAAAAATAAATTTTGAAATTTCCGAAGGAACGCTCGTATTTAAAACGAATATGCTTTCCGTATACTTGATCGCCAAGCGCGAGCATACTGTTACAGTGGATGCCGCGATCGAGCCGACGTGTACGTCGGAAGGATACACAGAAGGAACGCATTGCGCAGATTGCGACGAAATTCTGACCGAACGGCAGATCATTCCCGCCCTTGGTCACAGCGCAGGCGCGGCGGCAACTTGTACGACGGCGCAAATCTGTACGGTTTGCGATTCGGAATTAAAGCCGGCTGTGGGACACAGGCACACGTCATCGGTAACGGAGCCGACCTGTACCGCAGAGGGATATACGACGTATACCTGCCATTGCGGTGACAGCTATACGGATCAAATCGTTTCCGCGCTCGGTCATCAGGCTGGCGCGTCGGCGACCTGTACAGAGCCACAAATCTGTACGCGCTGCTCGGCGGAGCTCAATCCAGCCACGGGACACAGCCATCGGGAGATCGTAATTCCGCCGACCTGCACGAAGGATGGCTATACGGAACACGTTTGCCGTTGCGGCGACCGCTATACGGATAACCCCGTTTCCGCCTCCGGCCATCAGGCTGGCGCGTCGGCGACCTGCACGGAGGATCAATTCTGTACGGTATGCAACACAGTGTTAATGAAGGCGCTCGGCCATCAAGCGGGCGCGGCGGCAACCTGTACAGACTCGCAAATCTGTACGCGTTGCTCGGCGGAGCTCAATCCCGCCACGGGGCACACCCATCAGAAAACCGTGATTCCGCCAACCTGCACGGAGGACGGATATACGGAATACGTTTGCCGTTGCGGCGACCGTTATACGAACAGCCCCGTTTCCGCGCTCGGCCATCGGAACGGCGAGTGGGAAATCGAAACGCTTGCAACCACGGAGCGCGAGGGCTTATTCGTACAGAAATGCACCGCTTGTAAGAAAATACTGACGGAAGCAGTCATTCCCAAAGAAAAAACGCCGAGCCAAGGACTGGATTTTATCTCCAACGGCGACGGCACCTGCCGCGTAAGCGGACTGGGCATCTGCACGGATACCGATATCGTGATTCCGTACGAATATAACGGAGAACGGGTAACGGGTATAGGAGAAAGGGCATTTTGGAGTTGTGACGAGCTGATAACTATAACGATCCCCGCAACCGTTACCGACGTCGGCGAGGCTGCATTTGCCTTTTGCTCAAGCTTGACGGATATCTATGTGAACGACGGAAACCGTTATTTCACATCGGAGAACGGCGTTCTTTTTGATAAAGACCGTAAAAAATTGATTTGTTATCCCATAAAGAAAACGGAGAGTTCTTATTCCATTCCCGCGGGTGTAACGGAAATTGTCGGTTATGCATTCGCATATTGCTCTCATTTGACAAACGTAACGATTCCGGACAGCGTGACGGCAATAGGGCAATCGGCATTTTTTGACTGTAGTAGTTTGACCAAAATATCGATTCCGGCAGCCGTTTCAGCGATCGGCGACAGCGCATTCGCCGCTTGCGATCAATTGACGGAAATTTCCGTAAGCGAGATAAATCCGAGTTTTACGTCGGAAAACGGAATTCTTTTTAATAAAACCATGACGAAATTGATTTGTTATCCGGAGGGAAAAACGGAAAGCTCGTATACCGTTCCCGACGGGGTGACGGATATTGGAACTCATGCATTCTACGATTGCTCAAGTCTGATTACCGTAACCCTTCCATCCGGCGTAATGAACATAGGAAGATGGACATTTGCTCATTGTAATAACCTGCAAAGCATAACACTTCCGTCGAACATATCCACGATGGGGTTCTATGCATTTGCTTGGTGTCCCAAGCTGACGTCCATCTATTTCGGAGGAACGACGGCGCAGTGGACGGATGGCAAAGTTATGTTTAATATGGATTGGGATATATATACCGAAGCCTATACGGTTGTCTGCAGCGACGGAACGGTTTCCAAGGAAGGCGCGATCACAACGCCAACCGAGGGATTGGCATTCACGTCCAACGGTAACGGCACCTGCTACGTCAGCGGCATCGGTACCTGCTCGGAGGAGGCCGATATCGTGATTCCTTCGGAATATCAGGGGGAACGTGTGACGGGTATAGGAGCATATGCATTCGGTCATTGCATCAATTTGAACAGTATCACGATTCCCGAAGGCGTAACGGAGATCGCCGAGGGCGCGTTTATCTATTCCGGCTTAAAAACCGTTATCATGCCTCAAAGTGTGACGAGCCTCGGAGGTGCCGTTTTCCGCGGATGTACGAATCTGACCGACGTCATGATTCCGATGGAGTTGACGAGCATACCGGACAATGCCTTTAGGGATACCGGGTTGACCCACGCTACAATCCCCTCGGGCGTAACCGGCATCGGCTCGCACGCATTCAGCGGATGTGAAGCCCTGACAGACATAACGATTCCGTCCGGCGTGACGATGATAGGAGAAGGCGCGTTCGGTAATTGCAGTAATTTGAGGAGCGTAACGATTCCCGAAGGCGTGATGGAAATGGGAGAGCTTGCTTTTGGCAGCTGCACAGGCTTGGAAAGCGTAACGATTCCGTCGAGTATCACGCAAATGAGAAGATATTTGCTTTATTACTGCGAAAAATTGACAAGGATTCATTTCACGGGAACGATCGAGCAATGGCAATCGCTTTCCAAGGAGAATGACTGGGATTATCATACCGGTAATTATACCGTTCACTGTAAGGATGGGATACTGCTTGATGCAAAGGAGAAAAATTGAAAAGCAATCCGTTTTTCAAACAGAAAATATATGAATCTGAATATATGTAATTACTGCGGCGGTTCTTTTGAACGCCGCGGGGGCAAATGGGTCTGCGCATCCTGCGGCTCCCATAAGCCTGAAATCATCACGGGGGAGGAAACGACCCTTCTGTATACGGCATACCAAAAGCTCCGTCTGGCGGATTTCGCCGAGGCAGAGCTGGAATTCGACGATATTCTGCGCAAGTATCCGGAATCCCCGACCGCTTATTGGGGAAGGCTGATGGCTCGTTGCGGCATCAAATACGAGCGGGATTTCGACGGCAGAATGATCCCCACCTGCTACGCGGCATCCATCGAGAGTCTGACCGCGGCGCAGGATTATCAAATGGCGCTGAAATACGCCGACACGGACGGCAGGGCTTTTTATCAGTCGCAGATTCTCTACCTTGAGCGCGTGCGCAAGGAATGGAGCGAGAAGGCAAAAAAAGAAAAGCCTTACGATATTTTTATCTGCTATAAGGACAGCGATTTTGCGAGCGGCATCGAACGGACGCAGGACAGCTACGCGGCGCAGGAGCTTTATCTGCATTTGATCCGCAAGGGCTACCGCGTATTTTACAGCCGCGAGAGCCTGATCGACAAGGCGGGCGAGAAGTACGAGCCGTATATCTTCCACGCGCTGTCGACGGCGAAGGTGATGGTCGTTTACGGCAGTAAGCCCGAATATCTTTCTTCCACGTGGCTCAAAAACGAATGGATGCGCTACGCGAAGCGCATGAAGGCGGGCGAAAAAAAGCAGGGCTCCCTGATCGTCGCCTGCGACGGCTTCCCGCCGAGCGAATTGCCAACGGCGCTTGCCTCCGTGCAATGTCTGGACGCGGGCAAAAAAAGCTTTTACAGCGATCTTGACGACGTGATCGCCAAGCTTCTGCAATCGGAAAAAAGCGCGCCCGTGGGAGCATCGAACGCCGAAAACGCTCCCAAGCCGAAAAGCAAGGCGCTTTTACCGACGCTTGCCGTTTCGCTTGCGGTATTGCTCGGCGGCGCGGCGTGGCTGTTTTTCGGCGGCGAGGACGGCGAACCGGAGAAGGAGCCCTGCATACACGAAATCAAAATAGAATCCGCGGTCGATCCCACCTGTACGGAGGACGGCCATACCGAGGGAAGAAGCTGTACTCTCTGCGGAGAGATCCTTCTCGCCCCTCAAAAGCTCCTTGCGCTCGGACATACGCCGGACGGCGCGCCCGATTGCGAGAAGGCTCGGAGCTGTAAGACGTGCGGAGAGATCCTTTCGGCAGCCGGAACGCATACCTTCGTGAAAAATACCTGTTCTGCCTGCGGCGCAAAGGAAACGGTTTCCGAAGGTCTGCAATATACCGTCAACGGCGACAAGGTCACCTGTACGGTTACGGGCATCGGCACCTGCCGTGATGCCGTGCTCGTCATTCCCTGCGAGATCGACGGCTATACCGTGACGGCGATCGGCGCGCAGGCGTTTGCCTTTTGTGCGGACGTCGTCGGCGTGAAGATCGCCGAAACCGTCACGACGGTCGGCGACGGCGCGTTTTCCGGCTGTAACGCTCTGAAGAGCGTGCAGATTCCGGATGGCGTGACGGCGCTTTCTGGATACGTATTTGAAAATTGCGGAAATCTGACGGACGTAACGTTCGGCAAAGGCGTCACGGCGCTTGCCGAGGGGACGTTTATGGGAACGGGTCTGACGGTCATCACGATTCCCGCATGGGTCACGCATATCGACAACGGCGTATTTACCGATACGAAGCTGACAGAAATTCGTTACGGGGGAACGACGGCGCAGTGGACGGGCGGAACGGTGGAGCGAGGAGAGTATTGGGCTGACGGCGCGGAAGGCTTCACGGTCTACTGCTTGGACGGCATCGTGACGCGGGACGGAATGGTCAGACCGTTCAGCGAGGGCTTGGCTTTTGATTCCGACGGACACGGAACCGCATCCGTCACGGGTCTTTCATCCTGTCAGGATGCCGCGCTTGTGATCCCGTCCCGTTATAACGGAGAAGCCGTCAGAACGATTGCGCTGTCCGCTTTTGAAGGTGCGAGTCTGATCGACGTGATTTGCGGCATCGGTATCGAAGAAATCGAAGAGGCGGCTTTCCGCGGGTGCGATGCGCTTCTCCGCGTGATGATGCCTGAGGGTATGAAGCGTATCGGCTACGGCGCGTTCTTTGATTGCGGAAAACTGACCGAGGTACTGATCCCCCGAAGCGTTACCGTGATCGAAGGGGAAGCCTTCCGCGGATGCGCGTCCCTGCGTGTGATCCGCTACGGCGGTACGACGGAGCAATGGGCGGAAATCGAATTCGGTGACCGCTGGGACGATGAAACGGGCGATTATACGGTTTATTGTACGAACGGCACGGTCGCGTCCTCAGAGGGCGGCTTCGTGGTCATACCCGGAGAGCTCCCGCCTTCCATCGGTCCGGGCGAATATGAAGAATAATTGAAATAAATTCGGCAGAAGCAACGCTTCTGCCGAATTTATTTCACGCGAGTTCGATGGAAAACAAATATATATGTTTCGTCAAAAAAGCAGTTTTTTCATTGCCTCCATCTGTACATTAAGCTGTGCTTCATGTGGGGAGGTGGATTGCCGTAGGCACAACGTTTTGCGAAGCATAATGTGCGGAGGGAGAGACTCTTTCAAACAAGAATTTATCTTTCCAACTGTTCATCGAGCTCACGTTATTGAACGGAAATTTTTCGTTCATTCAAAAACCGCGATGAATTTTTGAAAATTCCTTTACAAGTACGGCGTTTTATAGTATAATGATAGAGTCATTTGCCTCTGCGTAAGCGGAGTAGCTTTTCTGACTACAGTTTATAACCAAGCGAGGCGTTTTTTATATGAAAAAAATTCTTTATTTACCTCTTTTTCTCTTCGTCGTCCTGCTTTCCTGCGTGCTGATCTTTTCCTCCTGCGACGGAAACCGTCCGTCGGATCAGACGACGAATACCAAGGATCCGTCACAAACGGACAGTTCCGCCGGGAATACGGAGAAGCCGATCGCGCCCGTAGAGGCGGTCGGCTTGAAATATACGGTCGGCACGGACAAAAAAACCTGCACCGTCACGGGCATCGGCACGTGTAAAGCGCCCGCCATCATCATCAGCGAATATATCGACGGCTATCAAGTGGTGGCAATCGGCGCTTCCGCCTTCAAAAACTGTGAATCGCTGATCTCCGTCTCCATTCCGTCCTCCGTAAAGACCATCGGTAAAAATGCGTTTGAAAACTGCGACTCTTTGAAAGAGATCGCGCTCTCCGAAGGCTTACTCACAATCGAAAGGTATGCGTTTGAAAATTGCGTTTCCCTGACGGATATTCCGTTGCCCGCAACGCTGACGACCATCGGCGCCTACGCCTTCAAGGGTTGCGCTTCGCTGACGGAAATGACCGTTCCCGCTTCTGTCACCGCCATCGGCAAGGAGATTTTCAATAAAGCCGTGAATCTTTCCACCGTTTATTACAATTCTCCTTACGGCTCGTCAGGAAACGACTTTCTCAACACGAAATCCATCACCAAGATCGTTTTCGGCGGAGAATCCGTGCCGGAATTTATTTGTAAGAAATGCGAAAATCTCAAAGAGGTCCGCATCGAAGATACCGTAAAATTCATCGGCGGCGGCGCGTTTTCTCTCTGCTCCTCGCTCGAGGAGATCACCGTTCCCGACTCTGTCGTTTCGATCGGATACGGCGCTTTCAGCTTCTGTGAATCGCTGATCGACGTTACTCTCCCCGAAGGGCTTTCGGCAATTTCCGACAGCACGTTCCAAAATTGCGCCGCTCTCGACAATATCACGATCCCCGAAGGGGTTTCCTCGATCGGGAGAGAAGCCTTTCTCGGTTGTTCTTCGCTGACCTCGGTTACGTTACCGCAAACGCTTACGCATCTGGATGACGGCGCTTTCCGCAACTGCTCCGCGCTGACGGACGTTACGATCCCGGACGGCATCAAAAAAATACCGTTTGAAGCCTTCAAAAAATGTACGGCGTTGACCAGCATCATTCTTCCTTCCGGTATAGAAGCCATCGAGGAGTGGGCATTCTCCTATACGGGACTGAAAACGATCTATTTCCGCGGCTCTGAGGAAGAGTGGAACGCCGTCAAAAAAGAATTCGGTTGGAATAACGGCATGCGCGACTATGAAATTTTATGCAAGAAAGCAGAATCCTCAAGCGATACTGCCGAAAACGGCGAATCCGAAACCAAAAGCCAATTTTTCGCAAAAGCAGAGAATGATTTTGCATAAAAATAAAAAGGTTGGGTGATGTCCTTATCGGAGAAATTTTATAAGGGGTATGGGCATCGCCCTGTGCATTTGTTAAACAAATGCGAAACTTGCAATTTTACAATTTTATCGTTTCAACAAAAAAATAAATGCCGTTGTCCGGCTAAACGTCAGGACAACGGCATTTGCTTTTACAGAAATTCATATTGCGTTCTCATTGCTTTTCTTGACCGTCGATCAGCCGATTCCAGACCGCCGCCATCATTCTGACGTCGTTCATGGCATCGTGCGCCCGAAGATTCAGTCCGGAAAGGACTTGCATATCCGGATTGAAGGAAAAGCCCCTCGCCGCAAGAAGCGTGCTGAGATCGTAGAGCGGGAAAGGACCGAGAAAGGCTCTTTCCGCCTCATTTTTCATGACGCAACGTGTAAAAAGACGGCATTCCACAGGGTATTGAACGTAGGCAATACAAACGGAATCCTTTCTGTGCTTCATCCAGAAGGACCAGAAGGCGTCCAACAATTCCGACTCGGTATCAAAAAACGCCTCGGCGTTTTTCAGGTCGGGATATACGTTCTCCTTGACCCATTCGGAATGGATCTGCTCGCAGGAAATATTGACCGATGCATAAAAGCGGTCAAGCTCCGCGCCTGCATCATCCGTCACCATCGCGGCGATGCTCAGGAAAGCGCCGTATAAGCCGTCGCTTTCCGCATCAACAAAAAATTTTTTCATATCATTACCAACTTCAATATAAAATAAAATGTCCGCCGTCGCAAGACGGCGGTTTTTTGTTTATAACGAACTTAAAAAGGGAGAATCGACATTGGATAGAATCAGGATTTCGCCTAAGCGAAATCCCAACTGAATCCCGAAGGGATTCTGTGCGTACGGGATAAGGTAGCTCAACTTGAATATTGTTACGAAAGAACATATACTGTATCAATCCCCGTACGGGATAAGGTAGCCACTGTCAGCAAGCTGACAGTTACACATTTTGTGTTCCTTCTTATTATACACCATACCTCTTGTTTTGTCAACCCCTAATTTTTCAAAAATACTGCAATTTCATACGTGAATCTACGTAATATATATCAAATTAAAACAAGTATATCCCTATAAAATCCTTCACAAAAACTATATATTCGCGAAGAATACGAATGGTTTCGTATGGATTCAACACAAAAAGACGAAGAACGAACCGCAAAAGATCCGATCTTCGCCATTTTAAAATAAGATGAACGCCCTTTATCCGCTCAGGAAATCGCGTCCTTCAGCTTCGCTTTGATCTCCTCGTCGGAGAGGTCCTGCACGCCGGGGATGATGGTGATGCCCATATCTCTTGCGCGCTGTGCCAGGTGCGGATATTTCTCGCCGCGCTCGCTGAAATCGGAGCAGACGAGGATTCTCTTTGCGTAAGCGCCGCCGAAGCGGGAGGATACGGTAAAGAGCTTATAGAGCTCTTCGTCGTCAAAGGCGCCGTTTTTGCAGGAAATGAAAACGGGGGTCAGATCGTGCATTAGCATCACGTCGATCTCGTTTTCAGTGTCGTGAACCTTTTCCTCTGACTCGTGGAGAACACCGTCCCAGTCGATAAAAACGCCTCTGTCCGCATCGCTGCAATAGGACTTGTTCTTATCCCTCATGTCGTAGGCGAGCTGCAAAATCTTGGTCTCCAGGATCTCGCCCGCCTTGCCGACGCAATTTTTCACGAAGGCGTTACGGTAAACGAAGGATATCTCCTCTCTCGTCCATCTGACGTCCGTGACCAGTCCCGTGCCCCGCAGCGCGTTGACGAGATCGTCAAGCACGTCCA
Organism: Clostridia bacterium; assembly: GCA_017412045.1. Classification (GTDB taxonomy): domain Bacteria; phylum Bacillota; class Clostridia; order Oscillospirales; family CAG-272; genus QALR01. The sequence goes on along the minus strand of JAFQOX010000134.1, from coordinate 24,114 downwards.
ATTTATCGCGCATATTTTTAATATATGCGGAGACGTAGGAAAGCTTGATGCAAACGTGCAGGGGATCGGAGGTGTCGGCATCGTATTTCTGGAATTCGTTCAGAATGCCGATCTGATAGTTCCATTTGCCGGGCTTGCTCTTGCAAACGTCCCAGATCCGACAGATGTCTTCCTTGTGCATGGCGATGACGTTTTTGCCCTCCGTGGCTCTATGCGCGACGACGCCGCCGTGCAGAGCGACCCAATCCTCCACGGAAAGCTGCTGTGAAACGGTAAAGGGAACCTCGCCGTCGTTATCGCAGTCGATCAGCGTACCGTTTCTCATATTGAAACGATGCATATGGAGCTTTTTGGTTTCACGGTACGTCTGAAAAACGATGCCCACCGCGACCAGAAGCAGATCCTCGCCGCCCGTCAGGTCAAAGGCGCATTCGTCCTCCGCCTCGACGACGGCGGAAAGCTTTTTCACAACGTCCCATAAATTGTTTTTGTTGACGGGGCAGATTTCCATAGGAATGGAGATGCCCTTGCTCTTTAAAAATTTCTCGTAAAAGGGAACGCTTTTTTTCATCATCTTCGATTCGCCGACGTATACGATCTTGTCGGGACGGATCGCGAAGGCGCTGATGATATTCTCAATCGGAGATTTGTCAAAAAATTCAATAAAAGTCATTGAAAGCCTCTTTGAAGATCATTATTTTCTGTGTTTATAGGAAATACCTATAAATGCGGCAAGAGCAAGCATGATTCCGCCCTTCACGACGGAAGGAATCCACGCGCCGTTTTCGGGGATAAAAAGATTCGTCACAATATCGGTTGCTTCCGCAATGCTCAGCAGGGAGAGCCAAAAAAGGATTCTGTTCTCCTTTTTGTCATGTACGTAATTTCTGTGCTCGAATAGCCCTTCGATCTGTTCCTTGATCTCGCTTTGTTCCTTTTCGATCATCAGATTTTGCTTCAGAAGATCGTAGAGTTCAAGACCCTGCTGCTGAGAAGTGACCTCATTCAAAAGGATCTGCGATTGGAAAAGAATGTATCTTTTGTGAATATCCTCGACGTTGTAGCTTCTTCCATGCGCGTATTCGCTGATCATGTATTCAAAGGAGAGCAGGGACGTTCTCTGCGCCAGCACCAGCGTCGCCATCTCGACGTATTGCGTGAGGAATGCCGCGATCAGGTGATCGGGGGGATCCTTCGCTACGGTGATCATGGTATATTCGCTGAAGCCCGTAATGCTTCCGTAGAAGCACTTCTCGTTTCCGGAGTTCCAGCCGTATTCCAGCCAGCGGGTATAGATGTGATCGTCGGAAAGCAGCTTCTGCATCATGCTTCTGCTGTGACAGCAGAGACCGTCGCCGTCCGCGTACATCATGGTATAGAGCCGATGTGCGGCGTTCGCGTTTTCCCTGTTGTCAAAGGGGACGTTTTCCTTTGCGTGGGTGAGATAACGGTAATTCTCGCCGTCCCATTCGCGCATGGCATCCACGAAATCGCCGTTTTTGTAATAGCAGGCGACGAACATTCTGTCGTCGAGCGCCGTCTCAATGCGGGTATCGTTCTTTCCGTACGTATTCTTCGTGGTGATGGTGTAATCGCCGTTGGAGAGAAGTATGCGGATCGGCTCTGCGAGAACGGTCTCCTCCGCAGACGCTCTGAGACGCTCAGGGAGCAGATCGGCATCTCCGATATGCTTGCCGTTGACGTTGAAAAAGATTTCATTCGCGCAGATGCTGCAATGCATACTTTCGTTGTAATACGCGTAATAGGGCGCGTAGATGCGTCTGCCGAAGTCGTTGATCCGGATCACGTTCTTTTCCGTGGGATATTTACTGTTCTCAAGCTCGAAGATCAGGATGCCCACGCCCGTATTGTAAAGCTTCATGCGGATCGCGTGGATATCGAGAGCGTATTCGAATTTGACCGTCAATTTCTCGCCCGGTTTTCTGTCGTTATATTTACGGATGACGTATTCGAAGGAATCGGCTTTCTTTTTATCGTGATCGTCCGCCCGATCTTCCGTGATCAGCGAGGACAGATCAAAGCGCAGATTGATCACTGCCGCATTCTCGAAATTTTCGTCCGATTGTCTTTTTTTGCCGTTTCCTGCGCTTTTCGTCGTATAAATCGCGTTATGCGCCGTTTCATTAAAATAATGATACTGATTATAATCAAGCTGGTCATTCATCCGTTCGGGCTCCCACAAATCAAGGCGCCATCCCGGGTGACAGCGGGAGCCGAATTCCTTTCGGGTCATCTTGTCGGTCGCGTAAAGAAACGGGAACATAAAAGTATGATAGCTGATGACCGTATCGTTCAATACAAATTCGTATTGATCTTCTTCGACCGCAATCAACCGGACACAGATGTTTTCCTTCGGCGTGTCTTCGGCAAGAGCAGTTTTTTTAATAAAGCCCTCAAAGGTCGATTTTTCTTCATTGGAGTCCGCGTTCTTATACTTGACCTTCAGCTTGTAGCTGTCAGCGTCTTTATCTCCTGTAACATCCGCAACAAAGAACTCCCCTATATTGTTTTTTGTCAGCAAAGCCTTGGTGGGTTCGGTTAAAGACTGTGCATTTTTATTTTCTTCTGTCATAGTTATGACCATTCCTTTCTGCTGCGCTACAAGGCACAAAAGGGATATGTTCAATGTGCTTTGGCGGCAATTAAATCTAAGAAAAATCCCGAAATCCGCAATAGATATTTATCTATTAAAAAGCGCAGAGGTCACAAGAAAGCCCTCATCGCGATTGCGAGAATGTTACTGACTGCAATCTACAACATTCTCAAAAAGAATGAACCTTACAATGCAGACCTTTATACTCGGTCGAACGATCTACCCGCACATCGCACTGTTTCGGTAGATGAGGCTATCTTTATTCTTCAACGTCAAGGGTATCTTGTTACCCCTGCGACTTCTTAATCTTGTATGAATATTGTTTTTTTGACTACTTTGCAGTAGTTTTTTTCGTCATGCATTTCTTTCGGACTATGACGGATGTTATTTCAAACTTATCCCTTTCTGACTACGTAAGCGGGAGGCGATCTGCCTTCCGCTTCCATCAATCTCTAAAAATAGCGCGATTCCTATCGTTATGCCAAAATAAATTTACGGTTTCTTCCTTCAACCGCATCCAATACGACCCGGATCTCCGTTCCGGAGGGATCGGCGCTGAAAAGATTCTTTTTGATCATTCCCTCGAAGGTCGCTTTGCCAAGGTTAACCTTGAGCTTATAATTTTTCTTATCCTTATCGCCGACAACGACCGCCGTATACTCCGTTCCCTTATCCGCCTGCGTCGGCAGATTTACTTCCTGAGCGGGAGGAGGCGCCGATCTCCTCACAACGGGCGGTGCCTCGGGTTCCGTCTGCGCCGGCAAGCACGCGCTCATGGCGCCGTAGCCAACGTTGGTTTTCGCGCCGATACCCAGGATCTGCGCAAGCTCCAGGAACAGCGCGCGCTTCTTTGCCGCGCTGACCGAGATGCCCTCCGCCTCAAAGCCCTTGAGTACGAAACGGAACTCAAAAACAACGTCAGACAAAACCTTGACGATGCGTATGGGCGTAGGATTTTCTATGGGAGTGCGGTGCGGCGTGATATAGTCATCGCCCAATATACGCGAATCGGCATCGCCTCTTTTGATCACGGCATCGAGAAAGACGTCCTCTCCCTCGCCGACATCCTCCGCGCTTGTTCCGAAAATATGCTCCTCGAACGCTTCAATCAGATCGGAGCGGTCCTTCGGGATACCGCAGAAATCCGCGATATACTCACGAAGCTCCGTTCTGCGGAACGCACTGCGAAGAATACCCTTCACCGAGCTTCCCGGAACGTACGGCTGTCCCGTCACGTAATCAAAGGAAAAGCCGCAGTTGATATCCGAGGATACCTTTTCGAATCCGAGTCCGTGCGCATAGCCCGTTCCGACCAGAAGGCCGGGATACGTCGTTTTCAGGTCAAAGGATGCAAAGCCGGGAACGTCCTTCAACTTACAAGGCGCGTAGTCATCCGCCGAAAAGACCGTCGCGAAAATCGCTTTGTTTCTTTCGTCTACGGCTTTGTCGAAGGTCTCGGTATCCGCCATATCGGAATAATAGGTTTTATTGAAAAGAAGGTTTAAATTTTCCATCTGCTACTCCTTCTCCGTTATTCGGTCTTTTCTTTCAGTCTGAACGAGTTCAGGGCAAGCTTCAGCGCAACGGAGGCATTGAGAAAATCCTCCTTCATCTGCGCAAGCTGCGCGCGGTTTCTGATCGAGGCGATCTCCTTTACGATATCCTGCGCGGAAAGCCAGCCGCCCTTCGTCATATAATACATCGCGCGGATCAGCTCTGCGCGATCTACGTCGCTTTCGCCGTTATTACCGAAAAAAGCAACTGCCGCGCGGAAGCTTCCCATCGTAACAGCCGCTCCGAACGAGGAGATCTGACTGCGGAAGCCCTTTTCAATGTAATCGCCTTGTTCATCGGTCTTCAGGATATCCGACTGATTCAGCGTTTCAATTGCCTTGGGAAGAAGCTTTTCTACCTGTCGCTTGTTCATCTCAAGCCTCCTGTCTGCCGAACTGACAGCCGAATTCACAATAGCCGTAGCCGACGGAGCAGTTGCCGCCGATCTGCGCGATTTTGGGAATCACGGCATCGATCTCGTCCTGTGCCGCATTTTCGGGAATGATCGCAAGCATATAAAATCTGCTTCCGTGAGGAACGAATTCCTCGTACCAAAGGTTTCTTTTCTTCTCCTGCAGGCAGTTTCTGGCGATGACGGGCAGGTCATAGCCGTCCAGGCTTGCGGCAACGGCAAAATGATTGCCGAGGAACGGCTTCAGCGCGCGGACTGCCGCATCGTTCAGCGTGCCGCAGGTCTCTCCCTCCACGCGAATGCCCGCATGGGAGGTCAGAAAATTGATCTCCTGATTGCCGGCGGGGAAGGTGATTTTATCCAGCACGCCCGTGTCCAAGCCGATATCGATACCGAAGGCTTTCGTCAGCTGCGCAAACTCGCGGATCGCTTCCACGGTCGTCACGTTCACGGAGGGAACGCTTCCCTGTGCGCGAACGGGGCGGTAAAGGAAGCGCGCATCAAAGAATTTGTAGGAACCGCCCGTATCGGATTCGTTTTCCGTAGCGGGCTTTCCGAAAATCTTTTCCGTTTCTTTTTCAGAATGGTTTTTTCTGTATGCCTCGCGCAGAGCGCCCTTGATGCCGGAAGCGTGAACGATCGGATAACCGGTGACGGGGTCCTTTTCGACCTCCTTGTCCACGATATTGAAATTGGCATCACCCGAGCCCACGTGCAGATTTGTCAGACAATCTATATAATAAACCTTGACGTTCATCGTTCTTTATTCTCCTTTTTTGATCAGTATCATTTGATTGAAGCCTACGGTCGCCGCATTTTTCTGCTTATTCGTTTTTCTCATCCAGTCCTCATCCGCGCCGCTTTTCGGAAAGAAAATGCTTCCCGCCGCAACCAGCCTGTGAAGCGTGCTTCCCTTTTCGATCTCCGTTCCCTTCACATTCTCGGAAACGACCGTTTTGAAGCTTCTGTGATCGCGCGTTTTGGTAATGGCAAAGCGCATTGCGCCGTAGAGATCACAGCCGTCCGTCAGCATATCGCTCTGACAGTACACGCGGTCGTACGGAACGGAGGGCTTTTTCAGAATATCGGCAATCTTTTTCCCGAGATCTGTCGCGCAGTTCTTATCCGCCTTTTCAAACAGAACGGAAAACGGGACCTTTCCCTGTCCGAGCAAAACGGTGAAGACCTTGCCCGAAAGATACTCTCCCTCGATATCCGCGAAGACGGCAAACGCAAAGCCTCTCGCCAGAGAAACGTATTCCTTCTTGAAAAATCCGTCGTCCGAACGGTCGTCGCGGTTGATGCCCACTCTGACGTCGGGAGCAAAGAGCGAGGTTTCCAGATGTCCGTCGGAAAGCGACGTGAAGGAATCGGCAATGCCGAGCTTGGCATCGTAATCGCGCAGATACAGCTTTTTGCCATCGAGCGTATATACCTCCCCGTAATCGGACATCGGCGTATAATAGATCCGACCGTCCGCCGATTTTTTGGTATTTTCGTTGTGATCAAAGGGCGTGGGAATAAAATATTCCTCGTTTTTACGGAGAAATATAGGAGAAATGCTTTTGATCCGTCCGAAATCCTGTTGCTGCTCGCTGTCCATATCAAAGCTGGAGCTTCCGATCGCCGCGACGGAATCCGCGGAAAGAAGGTTTTTTCCGAGTCCCTTTTGCGGAAGCAGAACGTATCGCAACGCGCCGAGAAGCGTCGTCTGCATGGGCATTCTTTCTCCCTTGATATAGTAAAGCTTACCGAAATCGTTTTTTACCTTTTGTCCCGGGTAAATAAAGGTTTTTTCATTACCGAAAAAGTAAGGTCCGGAAGGTGTGAAGGTTACTCTGTATGCAGACATCGTCACATATCCCCCTTTTCAACAAAGAATTTCATAAAGCGGATCAACTGCGCAAGTGTTTTTGCCGGATCTGCGGTCTTGAGTGCCCGGTCACGCTCGTAAAGCACGATCTGATCGGGTTTGCGGCAGATCTCGTACATATCGGGCAAGAACACGTGGAGAAAATCGGAGCGCTTGTCGGTATGGAAATCATCGTCAAAAACGTTTTCGAACACGTTTTTAACGTTTTCGGAGGGTGCAGCCGCCAGCAAATGATTGAAGAGCAGGATCTTATTGGATGCGGACAAAAGGATCTCGTCCTGATCCTTTGAATTGCTGATCAGGAAATTGAATCTTTCAAAGAAGCGGTTCGATTCATCCGCAAGAACGGTGTTGGAGATCACCAGCTCCTCGCTCTGTCCCGCGTGCTTCTGGAGATGGACGGCAACGCAATTTTTATGCGCGGTGTTTTTCGCAACGCCGAAAAGCAAAGCGCCGGAGCGCTCGATCGCCTCGTAAAGCGGGAATTTGCGATAGCAGATATAAGCGCCGAAGGAAAGAGAGGGAACGGGAACGCGCTTATTCTCGGGTTGGTTGAGATTGGCTTTTTCAATCGCCTCGATCTCTTTTCGGAAGCTTGCTCTGAAGATTTTGCAGATGGACTGCGTGAACTCCAATACGGTGATCATTTTTCCGGTTTCGGGATCCACCCCCTGACAAGGCACGATCGCAAAGAGGTCGTCGCCTCCCGCAAAGATCGTGGCACCGCCGTAGGTTTTGACAGCCGCGGCAACCTTTGCGCAATAATCAAGGCAAATTCTCGAAAATTCGCGGCATTTTTCATCGTCCGGCAAGCCGGAGATGATCTTGCTCATATTGTCGCCGTCGGCACGGAGAATGCAATAATATTTGTTCTTCTTGAAGCCGGGCGCGCGGCTCGCAGCGGCGATATCGGGAAGATCCCGCACGTCGCGGCCGCTATTTTTTTCCAACGTGAGCTGCCACTGCTTCATATCCACGCCGAATCTCTCGGCGATCGCTTTGATCGTGGCGCTCGCATCGTTATCTCTTCTGCTCTGCAAACGGGAAAGAATGGGGTGCTTTTCCTCTGCGGCGGCAAATTGCTTGGGAAGCTCAAGGGAATCGAGCTGCTTGCCGCAGTACATGATCGCGTTGCCGGTGCCGTCTTTCTCAAATCCGCACACCGCGATCAAGATATATTTTTCGATCTGATCCGCGTACGCCTTTTGTTTTTCGGGCGTATCGCAGTTTTCGGGAGCAAGAATGGAGGCGACGTTTTCAATGACCTCGCGCTTGATCTCCTTCATGACCTCCCGATTCTTCGAGAGATCGGCTCTCACGATGATATGGTCGTGGAACAGGCCTACGCCGTCCCGTCTGTCCATCAGACTTTTTTCATTTTCGTTTTTCGCGTCCTCCTCCGCAACGAAGAAGGGCGTAATGATATCGCTGCTTGCCGCCGCCACCTTCTTTTCCACGATCAGCTCGCACAGGCGTTTGGAAATATAAGAAAATATGTAGCTCGCGCCCCAAAGAGCGGTGGGCTTTCTGACAAGCCCCATCATATCCCCGATCGGACCGATCGTGATGGCGATGTAATGGTTGTTCTGGCTCATTGGTTGTCCTCCTATCAATTTTTGGTATACTGTTTTATCGTTACGCCTTGCATATCGGGGAATTCGGTCAAAGGCGTTTCCTGCCCGCCGCGGGGATTGGTAGAATTCAATTCTTTAAAACAGTATTCCAGAAAACCGTCCATGAAATTTTCATTGAAGCAGGGCCGGGCGCCTTTTTTGGGCACTTTTATGGAGAGGGGGGGTTTTGCAGTATCCTTATTTTCGAATTTAAACTCACGTCCCCAGATCTCCGTGGGAGTATCGTCTTTCCTGCGCGTATAGGACAGAATACGGCCGCCCACGTAATAAACGGTATCGCCGATCACCTTGAAAAAGATCGGCGAGGGCAATCTTTCGATCAGAGGCTTGTTCTGTTTGTCCGTTTCCGTGCAGTTCATGGAAATCGTTTCCTTGCCGTCGCCGCTCCGGTATTCCGCCTTGTCGCCGACGCCAAGGAGCGCGCGGACGTAAAAACACTCGTGCGCACCCGTGCTGTCTCTGTAGGTCTTATATTTGGCGCGATTATTCTCCGATCTGAATTCGGAGGGAGCGATCCCGGTTTGTTTCAGCCAAGCCTTTTCGTTGCCGATAGCCATATCGTGCATATAGTAGAACAAAAGGGAGCGTCTGTATCCGCTGTGATTCAAGCCGGACTTGATGATCGAATAGACCGTTTTAATACGTCTGAAGCACTTGCTTCCCGCGGGGAAAGAGTAGCAATGCGAAGCGCCGTATTGCTCGCACAATTGCTTTTTGATCTTGAGATCTCTTACTGCGATCCTCTCGCCGGCCTTGGGCTCAAGAATAAAGGAACCGAAGCCTTTATTCTGCATTCTTCCGAAATTGGTGACGTTGAAGAAATTTTCCAAATACATATCGATCGTTTCGCGGAGCTCCTTACGGAAGCAGATGATCTCCATGGTGACCGTTCTGCCCTCGGCAAAAATGCCCTCCACGAAAATCGTTTTCTCGCCCATATTGCCGTAATAAATGTCGTATTCCCTCGTATCAAGATTGACACGCTCTTCACCCGGCGAGCAGAACCGCATCTTATAATCAAGCGCCGTCGTGTCGCCGATAAACCATCCCTTGTTTCGCGCCGTTTCTTCTCCGACCTTTTTCAGAATAAAGGCATCCAGCTTAGGCTTGACCTCCGTTGCACGCAAGGTGGCACCCGCCTGGTCGTACTGAAAATGAATGATCGGAGTTTGTTGCTTTAAGGTATAGGGCTTCTTGAAAACCATTGATATCCTCCTTCTTTCTTTGCCGGATCATCGGCATTTTAAAATTGAAATAGTCCGAAGCCTGCGGAGTTTTTCACTCCCAGCCCCGTATAGTATGCAAAGTCAATCACGTCGGGCGGAGCGGAAAGGCAGTATTTGCCGCGATAGCCGGTGACGTACCAGCCCTTGTACTTGGTCACGCATTTATCCTCGGGCGTGACGGCGATCGGCTCCAGAGAGACCGCGCCGCCGGGCTTCCGCCCGTAAAACGCCTCGTATTTGGAAATCAGATTTTTCTCCGCGCTCCGACAAAATTCCTCCTCCTCGGGCGAATAGAAACGGCGGTTGCCGTTTGCGCGCGTCGTATAGACGCACAGAGGAGTCATCATCGTAATATCCGCGGAATCCGTCAGACAGATGCGTTCCGCGCGCTCCAGACCGATCAGAGAACAGTTCACGCCTCTGACGTTGACGGTATGCGCGTGCGCATGGACGGATGCGAGGATTCTCTCGTCAGCGGAGCGTATTTCCCACGTAAAGGTATCCTTGAAATAGAGATTTCCGCCGCGGATCGAATACTTTCCCTGAAAATCGGAGAAGCAGAAAAATTTATACTGCTTTCCCTCCTCCGTCGGCTTGTCGTGGATCTCGCTTGCCAGCGCCGCCTCGGGAGAAAGCAGAGAATAAAAAACACCCTGCAAAACGTCTGCGTGCGCCAAGGGAAGCACGACCGTTTTTTCGGGCATATAACGAAGTCTTAACGTGTACATAAAAAATCCTTTTCTTATCTATTTTCGACAATGGATATTATAACAAAAAAGGCGAATTTTGTCAAGTATTATGCAAAAATTTCAAAATAAGGATCATACTTTATCAGATCAATTGCAAACCGGAGAAAAAATAAAAAAGCGGGCAACGCCCGCTGGAGGTTGCTCGCCTATCGCAGTTAAGACTGTATCCAAACGATATAAACGGCGAGGTTCTATTTGCGCAATTTCCTATGGTATAAAAAACGTTTCCCATTGGAAACGTTTTTTGTCCAAGAAGGACGGCATAGCTCAATACAAGAAGGTCAATCAATCCCCGAACGCACAGCCAACAAGTTGGCAGTTACACTTTCGCAAAGCAAAAGTGGGATAAGGTAGCCAACACCTCCCCCGGCACCACTATCACCCTCGGCTCGTATCAATCCCCGTACGGGATAAGGTAGGCTCTCCGACACCACTCACGACACCGTCACCTCGCGTATCAATCCCCGTACGGGATAAGGTAGAAATAATGCAAGGAATGACATATTTCCCTGCATGTATCAATCCCCGTACGGGATAAGGTAGGTAACATTTATTCCGAATCGAACGAGCACAGGAGTATCAATCCCCGTACGGGATAAGGTAGTGGATTTATATCCTTGCAAAATAATCTTGAAAAATCGTATCAATCCCCGTACGGGATAAGGTAGCAACTGTCGAAGAATGGGTTAAGGAAAACGGTTCTTTTGTATCAATCCCCGTACGGGATAAGGTGGAACAACATTTTGTGTTCCTTCCCATTATACACCATAGTTCTTGTTTTGTCAAGTGCTATTTTTCATAAAATCGCCAAAAATCATACGTGAATCTGCGCATTTTGCGCGATTTTGAATTTTTTCTTGATATGATTTTATTCATTAAAAATAATCTGCGCGTAAATATGGATCTGTTCTGCATAGAATAAATGCAAAATTAATGGGGCAAAAACCAAGGTTTTTGTCCCATTAAAAAATTCACTCACTATCTTCTTGCTTTTTTTCCGATCTCGAGCTTTTGAAATTGGTCGCCGTAGGACATCACGTAAATGATAACGTGATCCTTTTCCGGATTGATTGCTTTCGCAATATCCTCTTTCAGAAGGCGCAGTCTTTTTTCCGTGAGATGCCCCTCAAAGACCGAGCGCTGTACGGGTAAAAGATATTTTTTACACGTTTTTCGTATTTTGGAGAGCCGTTCGCTTTCGGCATCGTAAGTTAAGATCACAAACATCATTTCACCTGCTTAAACGGTTTATATTTTTCACTGTTTCTGAAATATCGGATCAGATGCTGCACTTCCCTTTTGATCAGCTCACGGTAAGTGAAATGCTCACCCTTCACCTGAAGCGAGGTATCCAGCTTTTCATAAAAGGCATCGAGAAAGATCCGCTTGCCCTCGGCGGTCAGATAAACGCCGCCGTTCTCCGTCTTTTCAAAATGCGACGTATTCAGTGCCTTTCGGTTAATTAAGGCAAAAATGACACGGTCAACGACCAACGGCTTATAGATCTCGGCAAAATCCAGATTCAGAGATTCCTCCCTGTTGTTGGTCGCGTGCAGAAAGCCGATGCGGATATCCAGGGGAGATTTATAAATTTCCGTTGCGAAAAGATTATACAGCAAGGTATTGCCGAAGCTGATCAGCGCATTGACCTCGTTTTGGGGCGGTCTTTTCGTCCGTTTCTCAAAGATGAAATCCTTGTTATGAATAAATCGGTCAAAGCAGGAATAATAAGCCTCCCTCGTCCGCGCTTCCAGAAGAAGCAGATTTTCATAGGACGGACATACCTTGATCTCTTTTTCCAGCGCATTGATGGCAGTGACAGTCTTTTCAAAATATTTGTCGGGATAAAACTTATGATAATAACGAATGTTCAATTTCATGTGCTTGAGCGCGGTCAGAACGAAGGTTTGCGCCAGCATAAGCCGCTCCCGATCACTATAATAAAAATTTAACTGCTCAAAGGTCATCACCGGTGATTTCAGCGGCGCATTCGGATAAAATCGACCGATCAGGGAAGAATGCTTGTCATAAAGATTGATCAGAATGCCCCGATCCATTGCCTTTTGCAAAAATCCGCTGTCAAAAATCACGGAAGCGTAAATGTTGATGACCTCCGTGGAAGCGATCGGAATATCAAAATCCTCCGTTTCGCCGTCAAAAAGCAAGGAATAGTCCTTTTGCCGCAAGATACCGTCCTTCAGAACGTCCACGGTCCTATGCGTATCACGCGGGGTCGTATCCTGCCAGCTTTTCAAAACGTCGAACGGGCTCTGATCAGCATCGAATGCAGTCAAGCCGTATTGACTTTTTTCAAAGCGATAACCGAGATAACGCAGATTTACGGGCGCATCGATCTTACATTTCTTTGCGTTTTTCCTCAAAAAAAGCTCTTTTTCCATATAGGCAAGCGTGCGCTCACACTTATTTTTTGCTTCCGTCGACGTATCAAAGAATAAAACGACGTCGTCGGCGTAGCGAACGAACGGAATTTGACGTTCTTCAAGATAAACGTCCAATTTATGCAGATAAATATTGCAGAACAAATTGCTGATGGGCGCGCCCTGCAAAATCCCCTTCTCTGGATATAGCATCTCGCCTTCGGACAAAATCGGCATTCCGACGTATGCCATCATCAATGCAACGAGCTTCTCATCGCCGATCATTTCGTTCAGCATTTGGTTCAAAAGCGCATGGTTTACGTTGTCAAAACAGGAAACGGGATCAATCTTGACCGCCACCGCATACTCGGTGCCGTACGTGCAATATTGGTTGACCGCCGTTTCCACGCTCCTGTTTTTTCGGTAAGCGTGGCTGGAATCCGAAAATTGCTTTTCGAGATACGGAGAAACGACGTCCATCATGACGTGCTGGATGATCGTATCCATTGCCGTCAGCTTGGCAACGCGCCGATAACCGCCGCTCTGCTTTGCGATCGGATATGCCAATGCCGCCGCAGGCTCATACGTTCCGCGCTTCAATTGACGCAAGAGCTGTGCGCCGTTGATCTGTAGCCAAGAATATGCCTCGTCCGCAGTCATGCGATCTGCTCCCGCTTTGAATTTCTTGTTTTTCAATAACTGTGCGTTTTCTAAAAACAAATCTAAATTTAAGATATTATCAAATAATTTCAAGTTTCCCCCTCACTTTCTTAAATATATTATATCACATATATATACAAAAGCAAGCAGATTTCGTTAATTTGTGATTTTTTGCAAAAAATATAGGGGCTCCTTGTTATGAATTCAATCAAATCGTTTTGATTCGCGTCTGTTTTGGGCGATTTTTCTCAAAAATACTCCTTGGCAAAACAAGAACTATGGTGTATAATGGGGAAAAACACAAAATGTGTAACTGTCAGCTTGCTGAAAGTGGCTACCTTATCCTGCTTTCGCTTGCGAAAGTGTAACTGCTAACTTGTTGGCTGTGCGTTCTTATAATTTCCAAACAAAAAACTTTCGTCATTCCAAAGCAGAAGGCGAAAGTTTTTTTGCATCTGTTTTTAACCCATAAGGAATTGCGCAAAATGGCTCTGCCGTCGAACAAGGAACAAAATCAGAACAAACTGCTATACGGCAGCAACCATCAATTGCCGTTTATTTCATCAAAAATGTCATGCTGTTGCCTTAAAAATTGCGTTTTTCATTGACAATATTTTTCTTCCATGTTATAATATATATCTAAAACCGCTTTTTTGATGAGCTTTGAAAAAATACGGCTTTCGGTCGGCGTGCGTCAATCGGGAGCGCATCGGGCGGTACGGGAGAAAGGAGATTTGACTCTATGACGGAAGAGCAAAAAAAATCAGACGGTCTTGCCCGCGAGATTTTGCTTTTGGCGCGCAATACGCTGCTCGTCAATCTGAGATTTCTGGATCTGGCGTTGAGCCGCTTTCAAATGGAGCCTGTCGAAGATTCCACCTTGATGACGGACGGAACGCATCTTTTTTATAATCCGAAGCATATTCTGAAAAATTATATGATTTCGCAGGAAAGCACGGCGCGGGATTATCTGCATATCGTCTTTCATTGCGTGTTCAAGCATATGTATATGGATCCCTCGCTGGAGCGTCCCTATTGGGATCTGGCTTGCGACATCGCCGTAGAAAACGTGATCAACGAATTGGAGCTGAAGGCTGTCACGACGCCGAAGGTCGATCTGCAAACAGCCTGCATCCAAGCCATCAAAAAGGAGCTGAAGTTTGCAACGGCTGAAAAAATCTATTCTTTTCTTCGTCAAACGATGCCCGACCCCGGGCAGATCGCCAATATCCGCGGCGCTTTCTATTCCGACAACCACGAGGTCTGGTATGAAACCGCAGGCGCGCGCGGCGCAGGAAACGGAGGCTCGGGCGATCCCCATCGGGAAAGCAAGGAATTTACCAAAGCGTTCTGGGATAAAATCGCGGAACGAATGCAGGTGGATCTGGAGCATTTCGGCAAAAGAAAGGGCAATCAGCCCGGCGCCATGGTGCAGAATCTGGCGGCAGTCAACAGAGAAAAGTACGATTACACCTCGTTTTTGAAAAAATTTGCCGTGCTTGGCGAGGTCATGAAGATCAACGACGACGAATTTGACTATACCTTCTATACCTACGGCTTGGCGCTTTACGAAAATATGCCTCTCATCGAGCCGCTGGAATATAAGGACGTAAAGGCGATCAAGGAATTTGTCATCGCTATTGATACCTCCGGCTCCACCTCGGGCGAGCTGGTACAGAAATTCGTACAAAAAACGTACAATATTCTGAAATCCACGGAAAGCTTCTTTTCCAAAATCAATCTTCACATCATCCAATGCGATGCCGATGTGCAGGAGGACAAAAAGATCACCTGTCAGGAGGAATTTGATGAATTTTTGAAAACCATGAAGATCCGCGGCCTCGGCGGCACGGATTTCCGCCCCGTATTTCAATACGTGGATCAGCTGAACCGCGAGGGGGAATTCTCCAATCTGAAGGGATTGATCTATTTCACGGACGGCTGTGGCGATTTTCCGACGAAGAAGCCCGACTATGAAACGGCTTTCGTTTTCGTGGACGACGATTACAACAACTACGACGTTCCGCCGTGGGCGATCAAGCTGATCCTGCAAAGGGATGAGATCTGAAATACTGACAAAATATTATCATCAAACGAACGGAGATCAACGATATGAATATCAAACAAGCCAAAGAACAGATTCAAAACGCGATGACGGCGTACTTTACCAAGGACACCTTCGGTAATTACGTCATCCCGATTGAACGTCAGCGCCCGATTTTTCTGATGGGACCTCCCGGAATCGGTAAGACCGCCATCATGGAACAGGTTGCAAGCGAGCTCGGCGTCGGTCTGCTCAGCTATTCCATGACGCACCATACCCGTCAATCGGCGATCGGTCTGCCCTTTATCGAGAAAAAGATCTACGGCGGCAAGGAATACAGCGTTTCTGAATACACGATGTCCGAAATCATCGCTTCCGTCTACGACATGATGGAGCAAACGGGACTTAAGGAGGGGATTCTCTTTCTGGACGAGATCAACTGCGTTTCGGAAACACTCGCGCCCGCCATGCTGCAATTTTTGCAGTACAAGATTTTCGGCAGACACCGCGTTCCCGACGGCTGGATCGTGGTAACGGCAGGTAACCCGCCCGAGTATAACCATTCCGTGCGTGAATTTGATATCGTAACGTGGGACCGACTCAAGCGCATCGACGTCGAGCCCGATTACGAGGTATGGAAGGAATACGCGTATCAGCGAGGCATTCACGCCGCGATCATGACCTATCTGGACATCAAAAGAACGGATTTCTATAAGATAGAAACGACGGTCGACGGCAAAAGCTTCGTCACGGCGCGCGGCTGGAGCGACCTGAGCGATATGATCCGACTCTACGAGCGCAACGGCATCACCGTGGACGAGATGCTGATCTCGCAGTATCTGCAAAACAAAAGGATCGCCAAGGAATTCGCCATCTACTACGATCTCTTCAATCACTACAAATCCGATTATCAGGTGGACAAAATTCTGGACGGCCGCGCCTCGGAGGACATCCTGAACCGCGCGAGAGCCGCGAAATTCGACGAACGTCTGGCGCTTCTGGGGCTGATCCTGGACGCCTTGAACGAGGAGCTCAAGGGCATCACCCTCTCCGAGATGTTCGTGACGGAGTTGCTGGCAGCTCTGAAAAATACCCGTATGGATCTGGTCAAGCCCAACGCGGACTTCGCGAAAGCGGTACGCAATCAGATCGAAGCGCTGGAAAAGAAAATTCAGACGGGCAAGCTTGCCTCCACCCTGTCCTCGGATATGGAATACGCTTACAGAAGCGCGATCGGCGCGCTGGAGAACGTCATCGGAAGCATGATCCAGCAGGCGCCCGAAAACGGCAAAGAAGCCTTTATCGTGATGAAGGCGGACTTCGACAAGCATTTGAAGCAGCTGAAAAAGCAGTCCTCCGGCGCGAGCAAGAAGCTCTCCAACGTATTCAGCTTCTGCGAAACCGTATTCTCGGAGGGGCAGGAGATTCTGATCCTCGTCACCGAGCTGACGATCGGCTACTACAGCGCGCGCTTCATCAGCCGATACGGCTGTAAGGAGTATTTCAACCACAATAAGGAGCTTCTCTTCTACGAACGCAAAAAGAGCCTCATGCGCGAGATCGAAAGCATCGATTGGGACGCGGAGGATTCGAAGTAATATTCACGCCGACCGTAGCGCCTCGACGTTGCGACCGTTCTCGTAAGATAAAGCCCTAAACAACCGTAAACAATCATTTACCATTCCATTCCGATTTTGCATTTCCGACAAGCCCGCTCCCGTTCTGTGCGGAGCGGCATATCCAACAAAGAAAGGAACTTACTCATTTATGAAAAAGATTTTTCTTCGTACAGCCGCCGTGTTGCTCACGCTTCTGGCGCTCCTTTCGTTCGGACTGTTCGTCAGCGCGGACGGAGCCGACGGAGACGGTGTCACCGTGCTTTTCACAAACGACCTGCATTCCCATCTGCTTCCCTCCGTCAATGAGAACGGAAAGGGAGAATACGGCGGTTACGCGCGTCTGATGACGCTGATCCGCGAGCAAAAGGCGCTTGATCCCAACGCCATTCTGGTTGACGGCGGCGACTTTTCTATGGGCTCTCTCTTCCAGACCGCATACGCCACCTCCGCCATTGAGCTGAGAATGATGGGCGCGATGGGCTTTGACGTGACGACCTTCGGCAATCACGAATACGACTATCTGCAAAGCGGTCTGAAATCCATGCTTCTCGCCGCCGTTCAAAGCGGAGATCCGCTTCCGTCCATCGTTTGCGCCAATTACCTGCCCCCGCAGGAGGGACAGTCCGGCTATGATGCCGATATGTGGAGCGCGCTGAACGAATACGGCGTCAAGGATTACGTGATCCTGGAGCGCGGCGGCGTTTATTTCGCCGTTTTCGGCATCTTCGGCTTTGATGCCAACGATTGCGCGCCCAATTCCGGCATGATCCTTGAGGATCCGATCACCGTTGCTGAGCAGACCGTTGCCGCCGCTACGCAGGAATGCAGAGATACCTACGGCGCGGAGCCGATCGTCATCTGCCTCTCCCACAGCGGTACGGATGACGGCAAGGGCGAGGACTACGAGCTCGCCAAGGAGGTCGCAGGCATCGACGTCATCATTTCCGGACATACGCATACCAAGCTGGATAAGCCCGTACGCGTGAATGATACCGTGATCGTTTCGGCGGAGGATTACGGCCGTTATCTCGGCGTTCTCAAGCTGACGCGCGACGGTAAATTCAAAAACTACGAGCTGATCCCCGTCAACGAAACCGTAGCGGAGGATCCCGCAATCGCCGCGATGGTGGAGGATTACAAGACCGCCGTAGAAGAGGATTATCTCTCGAAATACGGCTTCTCCTTCGACCAGGTGCTCGTCAACAATCCTTACGTTTTCGACACCGTCGGTCAGGTCTACGCAACCCAGCACGAATCCACGCTCGGAAACCTCTTCGCTGATGCATATAAAACGGCGGTGGAGAAGATCACGGGACAGAAGGTGGACGTCGCGCTGACCGCCGCGGGCGTCATCCGTTCGACCATGCCGCTCGGAAACGTCACGGTTTCCGACGTATTCAACGCGGCTTCTCTCGGTGTCGGCACGGAGGGCGAGCTGATCTCCGTTTACATCACGGGTAAGGATCTGAAAAACGCGCTTGAGCTCGATGCTTCCGTTCAGCCGCTGATGAAATCCGCCCAGCTCTTCATGTCGGGCGTGGAATATTCCTTCAATATCAGAAGAATGATCTTCAATAAGGTCGATTACGCTATGCTCCGCAATGGTGACGGCACGCTTTCCGAGATCAAGGACGACGAGCTGTATCATATCGTAGCGGGTATGTATATGGGTCAGATGCTCGGCTCTGTCAAGGAGACCTCCTTCGGCATCATCTCCATCACGCCCCGTGACAAGGACGGCAATCCCATCGCAACGGAGGACCTCGTCAACCACGTCGTCAAGGATGCAAACGGCAATCCCGTCAAGGAATGGTACGCCATCGCTTCCTATCTGAACGATATGGGCGGAGAGATGGATTCCCGTTACGAGAAGCCCGACGGCCGTAAGGTGGTATACGCCAGCCTGAATCCCACGGATCTTCTGAGCAACGCCAACATCTTCACGCTCCTCGCCATTACGATATTCTTCGTCATCATGGTTATGGTCCTGAAGCTGGCGCAGGTCATTCGCCGCCACAAAGCGAAAAAGAAAAATCATCCGTCCGACGATTCTCAAAACGAAAGCAAATCCGTTCCCTCAAAGAGCAGATCTGCCAAAAAGAAATTTGCAATCAAAAAGCGCGCGCCCGCCAAAAAGAGCGACGGCAAAAAAAGCCAAAAACCGACGAATCGCCGCTGACGGTTACTACAGTATCGCAGTTTTCCCGATATAAAAAGCACCCCTGCTCCGAACGGAGCAGGGTTTTTGCTTTCGATCAATCCGCTTTGGATATGTGCAAACCGCACAAAAACAGAATTTGTTTTTGATTCATATGACGAAAAATATTTTTTTCAAAAAAATGCAAAAAAACTATTGACAAAAGCGAAAGGATGTGATATACTTGTATGCGTCGTGAGGGGAACCGATCACGACTGACAATCACGCCGACACGTTCGCAGGACGTAGGGTTGCAGGTTCGACCGATCGTCGGCTCATATGGGAGCGTTCCCGAGTGGCCAAAGGGGGCAGACTGTAAATCTGTTGTCTGTGACTTCGGTGGTCCGAATCCACCCGCTCCCACCAGAAAAAAGCACATCTGCTTTGCAGATGTGCTTTTTTTCAACGAAATTCGCCTTCGGCAACGCCGAATATTTCACTTGAAATCGTCAGGGTAGCGTGTGCTTTTTTGAATGAAGCGCGCCTGCGGCGCATGAAGAAGCTTCGCAAATGAAACATCCTTCGGCTATGAAGCGTGGGTTCACCACGTGAGGATGTGCGCTTCGTTTCATATTGCCAACGCCAATGCTTCATTGACAAACGGAAAGGAGTTTCACCATGAAAGAAATCAATATATTCGGAACGGAACGCTCCGTTCCTCATACCAAAACGAAAATCGGAACCCGCGCGGTCATTATGGAAAACGGCAAGCTCCTGCTTTCGCACGAGGAGATCGGCGACTATTGGATGCTTCCGGGTGGGGGCATGGAGGACGGCGAAACGCCGGAGGAATGCTGTATCCGCGAGGTCGCGGAAGAAACGGGGTATCAGGCAGAGCCTCTTCGGGAATTTCTCGTCATCAACGAGTATTACGGGGAATACCGATACGTTTGCCACTGCTTTATCTGCGCGGTTACGGGACGAGGCGAACAAAGGCTGACGGAGATCGAACGTTCCAGAAGGATGGTTGCTGAATGGGCGCCTCTATCCTTTTTCGTTGAAACGGTCTCCCGCTATCGGGAATACGAGGGCGTCAACGAAGCCAAAAGAAGCGCTTATTTGCGCGAGTATACCGCCATTACGGAATATATCAAGGAGAACGAAAGCCATGTATAGAGCAAAAATGATGATCGTCATGCGCAGAGATCTGAAAATGCGCAAGGGCAAGATCGCGGCGCAGGCGGGCCACGCTTGTATCGAAGCGATTCTGATGGCGCTTCACAAGGAGGGCAGAACGGGAGAGCTTGAGATGGGCGCTGACGGTATGTGCCTGAAGGGTGAAGGCAGAGAAGCTACGCCTCTTTCCGATTGGTTTCGCTACGGCTGCGCAAAGGTATGCGTTTACGTAGACTCTGAGGAAGCCCTGATCGCGATCGCGGATCAAGCGCGCGAAAAGGGTATTCTTGCGGCGGTGATCACGGACGCGGGTATGACGGAATTCCACGGCGTTCCGACGAAAACCTGTCTGGCGCTGGAACCGTTGCCGACCGAGATCGCAGACGAGCTGACGGGCGGTCTGCCGCTCTATTGATGCAGACGGTGCACAGCCGTATTTGCGTAACATTTCCATAAATGAAAGAAACGCAGTTCCCGCGGACATTGAGGTCCATGGGGGCTGCGTTTTCTTTTATTTTTAACGTGGGTCAAATGAGAATTTGGAAAGATAAACGGAAATTTAGCGGCGAATCGCCGCGGATGGTTGCCGCCGTATCGTAGTTTATTCCGACTTCGTATACTGCTCGACGGCGGGTCGCTTACAAAAAGCGAGTCTTTCAGAATCATTCGCTTAAACAACCGTAAACAATCATTTACCATTCCATTGAGCTCGCGTTATTTTGCCGTCATCAGAGAGAAACGTAGAGGTTAACGTCCCACGCGGGAACGTAGGGATGCTTGCGCAGATACAGCTTATGGTTCGGCAGGAGCTCGTGGATCATCAGCGGAAGCGAGAAAAGATCCTCGCTTTTGTGATACAGAGAAACGATCATTTCCGTTTCATTCGCCAGAATCGTGCGCCGAGAGCCCTGAAGCGCTTCGCGCTCCGCGCCCTCTACGTCGTATTTGATCAGGAGCTTTTCGCCCGCGTAGTCGTTTCGGCTGTCGAGCGCGTCGCATTCCGAGGTGCGGATCTTCGCGCCGTTTTTTGTCTTGCCGACGGATGCGCCGCCGACGGTCGTATTTCTGCCCGCGCCGTCCGTCAGAATGACGGTTTCCTTTTTGTCCCACGCGCAGAGCGGGAACGCCCGTACCTGCACGCCCTCCAGCGTATCCGTGTAAGCCGTCAGCTTCGCAAAGGTCTTTGCGGAGGGCTCGAAGGCGGTTACGCTTCGGACGGTCGGATAGTAAGCGAGCGTTTCTCGCACGGTATCGCCGTTATACGCGCCGAGGTCGGCGTAGGCGGTATATCCGCCCGAAAGGATCTCCCTGAGCGCCTCGTCCTTTTCCGTGTCGGCTCGGCGAAAATAGCGGACGTCGCCCGAAAGCTTGTAGGAGATCAGATCGTCGTAGACCTCCCTTGATTTTTCATCGGCAAGCAGACCGCGGACCTCGTCGAATTGCGCCTCGTGCTCCAGATAGAAATCCGCGTCGAAGAGCGCGCCGCCGCAGACGGGAACGTCGGGCGCGTACAGCTCGTGCTCGTCCGCCATGCCGTAAAAACGCGCCATCACGTCGGGGAGCGACGAGCCGAAGGCGAGCAAAATGATGAAGCTTTCGTATTTTTGCTTAATTTCGGAGAAAGAAAGCACCTTTTTGCCATGAAAGCTGTGTCCCCGTACAAATCCGTCGGAGGCGAAAAAGTCAGCGACCTCGATGCCGAGCGCATCCATCACGTCGAGGATCTTGTCCGCGCCGTTACCCATCCCGTACATCACGATGGGAAGCTCCGTCTCCTTCAGACGGTTCCAGAGGTTCCGATCCCGTAAAAGAGCCGTATCAATCATGGAGGATTACGCGGAAATCAGGATGGTTGTAGATGGTGCGCGCAATGATGGAGATGCCGACGGACTTGGGATGCACGCGGTCGCCCGACAGAATGTAGCAGGATCCGGTCTTCAGATATTCGTCAAAGACTGCCTGCACGTCGATATAACCAATGTTGTATTTTTCGGCAAGTGCCTTGTATTCCACGTTGATCGCATCCACCATTTTTCTCATGGGGTCCTCATGGTTATTGTCGAGGAAGTAGGGGGAAATGATCACGGGAACGGCGCCCGTTTCCAGAGTTTTGAGAATCATTTTCTCCATATTCTTTCCGGATTCCTCGGGATAAATGAGAATCTGAGAGAATTTGGAGCCGT
This sequence comes from Clostridia bacterium, assembly GCA_017412045.1. Lineage (GTDB taxonomy): Bacteria > Bacillota > Clostridia > Oscillospirales > CAG-272 > QALR01. The sequence continues at coordinate 1,855 of JAFQOX010000134.1, read as the reverse complement.
CAAAGTGACGCCATGCATCGTTGACGCCGATCATCATGAATACGTAATCGGGGCGGTACGCGAGAACGTCCTCATCGAATCGGTCGAGAAGCATTTTCGTGGTATTGCCGCTAATCGCGGAATTGAGATAGCGGATGTTATGCGTGGGGAAATCCGCCCACGTATCCACGAAAATGCGGGAAACGTAGCTTCCGCCCATTCTGCCGAAGCCGTCGCCGATCGGGCGCGCTCTGTCGCAGTCGGTAATGCTGTCTCCCGTAAACATAACGGTTTTGAATTGCTGGTTCATAACAGAAAATCTCCTTTGCAGATATGTTCTTTACAAGAAATATTATAGCCATTATTCGATTAATGTCAAGAAGTTCAAATTTTTTTCTTGAAAAAAGCCGCCGCCTGTGGTATAATATGTGAGCCAAGTATTTTGACGGAGGATTTTACCCATGAGCAAGAAAAAACCGTTCGGATTCCGATCTGCATTCGGAGGATACAATAAGAACGAGGTCAACGCCTATATTACCGGTCTCGCGCAGGACATCGCCAGACAAAACGAAGAGTGGGAAATGGAGCGCGGACAAATTCAGCGCGAGCTTCAGCACGTACGCGAGGAAGCGCGGAAAAACGAGCGCTTGCGCGAAGAACTGACCTGTCAGTATCTGGACGCCCTTTCAAAAATTGATACCATGATGGAGCATTTGTCTGCGGAACAGCAGAAAAACGAAGACCTGATGGCAGAAAAGGAAAGCAATCTGAAGCGCATGGAGCAGCTCAAGGACTTCGATGCGACGAAAGAAGCGCTTGCCAGAGCCAAGGTATCGCTCTCGCTGGAGCAAAAGAGAGTTGCTTTTCTGCAAAGAGAAAAGGAAAACCTGTCATCCCGCCTGACCACGCTGGAGAATTCCCTGACCAACGCCAAGGATGCGGTCAATTCCAAGATCAGAGACATCAGAACGCTTTCCGCGGAAAACGATGCGCTGAAGGTACAGCTGGAGGCGATGGATCTGATCATCTCCACGTCCAAGGAAATCATCGCCACGGAAAAGAAGCGTACCGAGGTCTGGAATGCCAAAACGGAATCTCTCTACGAGCAGATCTCCGAGTTGGAGAAGGAATTGGCAAAAGCGCGTGAAGAACAGAACCGCGCCGCCTCCGCCATGAAGGATATAAAAACCAATCTGAGCAACGCCCGCGCCTCTCTGAACCAAGCCGGACAGTCGCTTTCCGAGGAGCAAACCAAAAACGCGGCGTTGACGAAGGAAAGAGACGATTTGTCAGCGGAGCTCGCATCTATCAAGAGCACGCTGGAGCAAAATACCGCCCTTTATACCGAAGCGCAGACGTCGCTGACCGCTGAACGCGAAAAAACCGCGTCTTTGCTGGAAGCATTCAACGCAGAATGCGCCACGAACGCAGAATTGACCGCCGAAAATGAAGCTCTGAACGCAGAATTGATCGCGATCAAAGCAAGCGAAGCCGATTCCGCGGAGGCACTCACGGCAGAACGCGCAAAGAACGAAACGCTGACCGCCGAAAACGAAGCCCTGAACGCAGAATTGACCGCGATCAAAGCAAGCGAAGCCGATTCCATAGCAACGCTCGCGGCAGAACGTGCAAAGAATGAGACGCTGACTGCCGAAAACGAAGCCCTGAACGCAGAATTGACCGCAATCAAAGCAAGCGAAGCCGATTCCATAGCAGCGCTCGCGGCAGAACGTGCGAAGAACGAAACGCTGACGTCTGAAAACGAAGCCCTGAACGCAGAATTGACCGCAATCAAAGCAAGCGAAGCCGATTCCATAGCAGCGCTCGCGGCAGAACGTGCGAAGAACGAAACGCTGACGTCTGAAAACGAAGCCCT
>JAFQOX010000133.1 GCA_017412045.1 Clostridia bacterium | reverse complement strand
CAAACAAGACTTTTGAAAAAGTTCTGTTTGCGTACAATTTTACATTTGCAAACAGACAAATTCAATCCCAAATTCTTGAATCGCGCACTCTCCCTCAGTCTTTTGCTTCGCAAAATCCAGCTCCCTCCCAGAGGGAGCCTTGCCATCTTTGTGCAACTTTTTATTTTTGAATTTTCTACATGGCTTTTTCGACGGTCTGGCGCGAGCCGCCGACGTTTGCGTCGGCGGCTCGCTTTATTTTATGATGATAAAGGATCCGTAGCTTCCCACACGCTTGGCTTCCTCCACAATGCGCTTCATATTTTCCAACGTCACGTTGTTGAAAACGTAATGAGCGGAGGAGAAAATATAGCCGCCGTTCCATTGCGCCGCGTTGATTCCGCCGTGCAGAACGAGCCTGTCTCCGTATTCCCTTTTGACACGGACAAGCTCACTTGAGCGACAGACAGACGGCAGATCTCCTTGAGACCTGCCGTCTTTTTGTTTGAACGTTATTCAATCGGTATTTTATTTCTCGGAAATGGTTACGTTTGCGGGAAGAATATCCGCCTGGAGGTAAACGATCTCGAGGATCTGGGAGAGCTGGTTGGGCTTGAGACCTTCGCTCTTAACGACGATGTTTGCTTTGTCGCCGCTGATGACGGCAACGCATTCCTCAAAGCCCTTCGCTTTGATGAGGGATTCGATATTGGCTTCAGTTTCGATATTTGCCGCGATTGCCGCGATGTCTGCGAGCGCCTGCTCCTTTGCGGAATCGAGCGCGGTCGCGTCGTCTACGACGCTCTGGAGAACCTCGATGGCTTCATCTCTTGCGCGCTGGCGTTCGATCTGGGAAGCCGCGAAAAAGTCTGCCGTGCCGTCGGTATTCTGTCCGCCGTTGACGTTGACGTTATCGCCGCCCGTCGTACCGCCGACGTTGACGTTGTCGCCGCCCTGATTGCCGGGAAGGTCGCCGCCCTGATTGCCGCCGAAAACAGACCAGTTGACGTAGACCGCCGCGCCGATGAGCAGGACGGAAAGCACGATCACGATATTGCGGATGCCGAATTTCTTCGCGCCGTTTTCACCGCCCGTGAAAATGCTCTTGAATTTGAATTCTTTTTCTTCGGTTTCGGGAAGGCCCAATGCGGTAGCTTCTTCCATTTCTTCGGTTGCGCTTGCTCTGAGCGCCGCTCTTTCTTCGTTTCTCATGATTCGATCTCCTTTTTGGATGAATAAATATAATTTCTATCACTGAATGCCGACAATGCAGATCCGATTGCTTCCGACGTTCAGAGAGGTGGAAATGACCGAGATCAATTTCGCCTGTATCTCCGGTGAATCGCCGCCCTTGCAGGCAACGGAAACGCCTGTCACCTCAGGATAGATTTCCTTGAACAGGATCAACTCGTCCGCGCCGTTTTCCGTTCTTACCGTGATATATTCCTTCGAGGAGGAATTTTCTCCGCGCTTCTCATTGGAAACGTATATGTATTCCGTTCCCGAGGAAACACTCACGATAACACGGACGTTGCCCGAACCCGTGATCTGTTCTGCTATGTTTCCAATCTTATTCTCCAGAGCCTGAATATATTCCATAGTTGACGTATTTTCTTTCGTATTTTTTGAAAATTCTTCGATTTCTTCTTTCTTTTCGCCAAACGTTCCGAAAATGATCAGCATGAGCCCCACGATCCCCGCGATTGCCAGGATCAGGCTCTTTTTCTTTCCGGAAAGATTCTCCAGAAGCTTCAAAGCCTCACCTCCGTTTTTCCTACGATTCTTCCAAATCTTCCAAAGATACGGTGATCTCGCTTTTACCGAGAAAGGTTTCGTCCAATTCGCGACGGATCGCGGCGGCGGTATCCGCGCTCACGCTTCCGCGCAGACGGACGCGGATCTCCCTGATCTCGATCGCCTCGGGATTTTCCGTGTCCAGAACGGTCTCCACCGTAATATCCGCGGGCGCGATGTCCCAGCGCTCCGAAATATAGGAAACGATCCCCGCCTCGACCTTTCTTTTGCCGGCATCAATCAAAGTCTGCTCCCATTGCTCCTGCGTCGCGGGCACCTCCGCTTCCGCATCCTCGAAGCCCCGTTCAAAGATCTCCGGCAATTCCATGACCATCGAAAACATCGGCACGGCAAGCGCGGCAAGCACGCAAAGCGATATCACGAAATGCAAATGCTTCTTCATCGCCCCCTCCGGCGCGATATGGTAAAATAATCCCGACACCGCCGTGACCATGATCACCTCGCCGAGATACGCGATCCATTCTCTCACGTTTCCAACGCACCTTTCCATAAATGAAATGCGGAATTCGGAATTAGGAATTCGGAATTAGGAGTGGGCAAACGAATTCGAAATTAGGAATTAGGAATTCAGAAAGGCTTTGGGATTGTTTACTTTTTGAACAAATTACACCGCTAAACAAGAAATTACCTCTCCGCATTCCGCCCTCCGCATTCCACATTCCGCATTCCGCATTCCTCATTCCTCATTCCACCCTCCACCCTCCGCATTCCGAATTCCTCATTCCTCATTCCACCCTCCGCCCTCCGCATTCCGAATTCCGCATTCCGCATTCCGAATTCCTCATTCCTCATTCCTCATTTGCGCCTTCGGCGCACTACACCGCCGCCATCATGGAAACGGAGAGGATGAAAAAGACCGCGGATATCGCCATCACGGCTGCCATATAGCCGAGATAGGAAGCCACGTCCCCCATCAGCCTGCCCTCGCCCGAAAGCCCCAGCAGCCCCGCGCAAACGGAGACGAATTCCAGAAACATCTTATGCAGCAGCATACGAATGACGGGAACCGCCGCGATCAGACAGACGATCACCGCAGCCACGACACCGGTCGCAGCCTTGATCGTCCCGATGCCGCCCATCACCGTAGCGAGCGCCTCGTTGACTGCGCCCCCGACGAACGGCACGAACTGACCGACCGCAAAGCGAATCCCCCTCATCGCCAGCGAATCCGCGCTTTTGGCAATGATCCGCTGAAACATCAGCACGGCGGAGAGACAGGTCGCAATGAAGCCGAATACGTAGCCGATGACCTTTTTGACCGTGGGCGCGAAGCCCGAGATCCCCGGGATCCCGAAAACCGTGCTGACGACCGACGTACAGAGCGAAACACGGATCAGCGGAAACAGGATCTCCGCCACCGTCTGCTCCAGAACGGAGACCGCCGTCACGATCACGCCCGAAATGACCGCCGCCGAGGTGATCTCCCCGCGCGCCACCATGAAGCCCGCCATCGTGGGCGTGACCTTCCGCATAAAAGCCGAGATACTGCCCACGAATTCCTCGGCAAGCCCGAACGCCTCCTCCGTCACGGCAAAGACAGCGCTCGCCATGCAGACCATGCCGACGAGGTCCAGAACCGTTTGCAAGCCCTGCGCGGCGAGTGTGCGCTTGACGACACCCAGCACGGCGCACAGGATGATGACGCCGAGAAGCAGAGCGAAGCTCCGCGCGGCATCGGGCGCCGCCTGCGCGATGATACGGATCAGCGTTCCCGTAAAATAGCGAAAATCAAATTGCTCCAGAATATCGGCGGGCTGAAAGCCCTCCGCATCCTTCGGTAAATACTCGCGCAAGCCGTCGGGCACCTCGATCTCCGTCTGCGGCAAGCTGTCGATCTCCTGCGCCGAAACGGGCGCGTCCCACAGGATCAGGCAAAGAGCAACGGCGAGCGCGATGGCAAAACCTCTTTTTTTCATTGCAAAAACCCTTCGATCAAAGACGTCAGCGTTTCGAGAATCGGTACGCAAAGAAGCAGAATGACGATCTTCGCGGCAAACTCCACCTTGGAAGCGATCATGGAAACGCCGCTGTCACGGCACACGTCGGCAGTGGTCTGCGCCAATATCCCGATGCCCATGGATTTCAGAATGACGGAGGCGTACACGGAAAAGCCCGTACCGTTTGCGATCGCCGTCACGCTGTCCATCACGCGCACCAAAGGCGCAATCGAGCCCGCCAGAAGCAAAAGTCCGACCGCGATCCCCGCCGCCGTGGCGTATTCGGGGCGGAAGCTGCGCAGAATCCAGACCGTAATCGCGCCCAGAAGCCCGAAACCGCAAATTTGAACGATATTCACAGCCCGAACACACTTTTCACGGAATCGAAAAGCGCTCCCATTTCCTGCACGAGCATAAACAGAACGATGATCAAACCCGTCAGCGAAACCAGCAGCGCCTGCTCGTCTCTGCCCGATTTATGTAAGATCTGATACGCCACCGTCACGAGAATGCCGATCCCCGCGACCTTCAATAAAAGATCTGTATTCAATCAAAAAACACCTCCGAACGTACCGTACGTCTTTTGAATTTTTTCTTCCTGAACGTGAATTCGATGATAACTTGGAAAGATGGACGGAAATTTAAGTGTCAAAACAACCGCTCTCATAATCTCTGTACTCCCCACGAATCGTGGCGCGCGAGCCTAAACGGCTCGTGTGCCGTGGTTCGCGTGATGTGGTCCCCATAAGATCCGCGCCATCAAATCGAAACCATCGGAGCGTTGAAACGACACTTCCGAACCTCTTAATTTCGGGTGTAACTGCAATCGGAGCTACCGGGTATCCGTACTCTCGGAATCAGAAAAAGAACAAACGGGACAATTGATGGCGCACAAGCAGTCCAGCGGCACGCTGGTTTGCTTCTTTTTGGTGCTTTTTCTTTCAAACAAAGAAAAAGCACGTCGTTTCCCCTTTTCAAAGGAAATTTTTGCTCACTTTTATAGAAAAGCAAGCCCCATAAACACTCATTGACCATTCCATCGAACTCACATGATAAAAGGAAATATTTCCTTGCTTTTTGCAGAAAAGCACCTCTCAGCAACGATCTGCGCCTCATATGACGAGGATCAGCACCGCCGCGCCCGCGGAAAAGCCGAGAGTGCGGTAGAGCTTGATATTTTTCTGCATCTGCGCCCTCTGTTTTTCCGTCTGCGCGCGCATTTCGTTCGTATAATATTCCAAATGCTTGCGTTGCAATTCCTCGTTGCTCTTTCCAATGCAGGCGCCGAAGGCGCGGACGATCTCGTATTGCTCCTCGGAAAGGTTCAAGCGGTCCTTGCATTCGGCAAGCGCGCGCGCCCATACGTCAAAATAGACCTCGTCCTCCTCGTGCGCGCACAAAGCCTCGGGAAAGCCCGTTTTTTGCAGAGCCTCGTGACGGAAATTCTTATACATCAGCTTGGTCGGCGCGAGAAAATAGCTGACCTGATTCTGAATATAGACGAAAAATTCCAGAAACGCCTCGCATTGTGCCGTCCGCTCCTTCTCATTTTTCCCCGCCATCCAACCGACGGCGACCGAAACGCAAAAGCAAAGCACCGCGCCGATCCACTTCATACCGATCTCCAGCCTTTCCCGCAAAATTTTCCTTCCCGAAGCCGTTTCAAGCCCGTAATCACGCATCGCGCGAACATAACTTTGACGAAATCAAAACATCACGTTTCGCCGCAGGCGAAATACATCAAAGGTCAACCTCAAGTTGACGACGTTGCACATAAAGTCTCTGCCGTATCAAACACGTCAAAATCAAACGCGCCCGCCTCGGGATTCCGCCGAATGCCGATATAATACCGAAAAATGCCGTTCTCGTAGAGCAAGCGGATATTCGGACGTCGGAAAAGCGCTTCCCTGCCGTCCGCGTGCGCCGTCGCGATCAGGGGAACGCCGCTGTTCTGCGCGCCCAGAATCGCCCTCGCTTCTTCCGCAGAGCCGATCTCGTCGCAGAAGATGACCTCGGGCGAGAGCGTGCGCGTGGCGATCTCAATGCCCTTGGCGCGGGGATAGCCGTGGAGCACGTCGACCAGACAGCCGACGAAAAGCCTGCGGATATACAGCTCTCCGCGCGTGTCGATCAGCGCGACGCGCCTGGGAAAGCTTCCTCCGGAGATCTGCGCCGCGAGATCGCGGATCAGCGTCGTCTTGCCGACGTTGGGAGGCGCGTAAAACAGCGCGCTTTCGATCCCGCCGTCGCGGAGCAGAAGCGATTTCATATCCCCCGCCACGTTCCGTACCGCGTGCGGAATGCGGATCGAGAGCGAGGAGATCCCGTATACGCTGCGGATCGAATCCCCCGAAACGCCCACGCGCCCGCAAACGCCGATACGGTATCCGTTTTCAAGCGAAATAAAGCCCTCCTTCAAGGTTTCTCCGTAGGTATGCACCGAATCCTCACAGAGCTTTTGCAGGGTTTCCGCGACCTCGTATTCGTCGCAGATCACGCTCCTTCCTCGGAAGCTGCTGATATTGCGGGCGCCGTAGGAGACGGAGAGCGGCGCGTTCGCCCGCAGGCGGATCTCGGAAATATAGGCTTCCTTCCCGCCAAGCTCCTCGGCAAAGCCGCGCACGGCTAAGGACGCCTTCTCCGGTAAATATTTCAGTATTCTCAAAAGTTCTTCATCCATCTTTTTCACCATCCTTTCTTCTCACATTTCAGAAAATTGCTCAAATCGGGTCCCGCCGTATGATTCATACGCAAAGAATCCGTACAGGCGAGAAGCTCCGTATGGGCGTTGCCCGCCTATTGGTTCATATATATTTACTTGTCCCAAAAAATATAACCTCGCAAAAAGAAAAAACGCCGTAAATCTAAATTTACGGCGTCAGACTGTCGAAAAAGCCATGTAGAAAATTCAAAAATAAAAAGTTGCACAAAGCCGGAAAGGCTCCCTCTGGGAGGGAGCTGGATTTTGCGAAGCAAAAGACTGAGGGAGAGTGCGTGATTCAAGAATTTTGGATTGGAT
>JAFQOX010000132.1 GCA_017412045.1 Clostridia bacterium | reverse complement strand
CACGCCCAAAAAGCGGTTATTTTTCCGCATAACTGCGCTTATTTTTTTTGAAATACATATCGTATTTCTGCAAAAAATCAGCTTGTTCTACGAAAAAATTCCTCACTTTTGGTCATATCGCTATTTTTCAAACAAGCCCTAGTATAAAAATCACGCGGGGATGCGTACCTTACGGTCGCATCCCTCTTTTAAAAGGATAAAAGGAGAATCAGTTTTGTATCATCCTATCAGCTTTACTCCATCGCAAATCAAATATATTCTCTGTCTGCATCGTCTGTCACAGGACGGTCAAGGCGTAAAAAACGTCGAGCTTGCGGGCGCGCTGGGACTGAGTAAGCCGAGCGTGCATAATATGCTCAAGTCGCTTTCCGCGCTCGGTGTGGTCAAGCAGGAATTTTTCGGACTCGCTTTCTTTACCGAGGACGGGCGCGTATGGGCGCGGAAATACACTTTCTGTTATACGTATCTGGAAAATAAGCTCTCCGAGATTTGCGGAAGCGGCGCGGTCGGCGAAAGCGCGCTCTGCGGCTTGCTGGCGGATATGCCGCTCGATAAAATCGACGGACTGTATCACGGCAACGCACCGAAAGAAAGCCTTTAGAAACGCAGGAGCCTCCCGACGAAACGAAAAAATAAATGCTTTCATAACGAAAAAATTCGATTGTATTCGCTTGAAATTTGAGAAAAAATATGTTATCATATTCTTGTAGAAATTCTACCAAGAGAGCGATGCAGCCTATTCGTATCTACGGCAGCGGATACGTTTAAACTCCGGTTTCGCTCACTCCTCTCTGTATTACGATTCCGTCGGTTCTGCCCGGATGACGATATCGGGAGAGGAGGTTTTGTCAATGAAGCGTGTCAAAGCAGGGTGTATTCTTCAGACGCTTGTATTCTCACAGAAGGAAGATTGCGGTTTTTCCAAGGAATCGCAACGCAGATACAACCGTGAAGAGGTCGAAAAATACAAAAAAGATCTGGAAAAGAATCGTACCCGTTATCAGATCGTTTCGGTGGAAGAACAGGATGATGCATCCATCGTTGTCCATGTCAGAAAGCACCTGAACGAAAAAACCGCCGTCGGTGAATATTTCAACTGACAAGTAAGCCGTCCGATTCCGATCGGACGGCTTTATTTCGTATCAATACCAAGAAAGGCACGGTCATCTGCTATGAACATGATGGAATATATCAAAAATCGCGTGGAAAATCTTTATCGGACGAATCCGAGCGTACACGTCACCGTAAACCGTACGCATCCGAAAATCACGGTGGAATCCTCCTCGGCAATCATCGTAGGCGTATATAAGCATATTTTTCAGCTGGAGGATCGGAACGGCAGAAAACAGCCGATCCGTTATACCTTTCAATACGGAGATTTATTGACGGGTCAGATCGTCATCGACGAGCTTGGCGATACGCCGTAATGCAGGCGCTCTCAAATGCAGAAGAACAGACAATAAAATGGAATCGTCTTCCCGTGGCAAACCTCAAATTCGGTTTGGCGACGTTGCGCGGAGATGATCTTGAAAAAACATCCGTTTACCGCGGGTGTTTTTCGATATTCGGCAGATGCCTTTGCACCTTACGAAAATTTTGAGTGTTTATAAATAAGGCGCGAAGAATATCAGAGCAACAGCATTTACTTTTTCGGGTTGGAAATATAAATGATTGTTTACGGTTGTTTAAGCAAGTGATATCAAAAGGCTCCCACTCTGGGGGAGCTGGCGCCGCAAGGCGACTGAGAGGGCTATCATGTAAGCACAAAAACCCTCTCCGTCAGGCTAATGCCTGCCACCTCTCCCGGAGTGAGAGGCTTTTCAAAATGTCAACTTTTAAGTGGGACAGCATACTACGGTAACACAAGAGGGTGTGCCGCTAAATTTCCGTTTATCTCATCAAAAAGTAAATGCTGTTGTATCGAAGAAATGTAAACCCTCTTGACATTCCTTCCGATTTATGCTAAAATAGTTGCAGACGCAACAGTTGCAAACGCAACCATCAAAAAAATCAAACGAAAGGAGAAACCCATGCGAAAAATCAACGTGATCAGCCGTTGCGAGGGCATCTACCGTCAGGATAAGCTGAAGGAAAGCGGGCTCGGTCCCTGCCATCACAGCTATATTCTCGCGATCTGCCATAACCCCGGCATGACACAGGAACAGCTTGCAAAGCATATCTGCATCAACAAAAGCGGCGTGACACGCCATCTCGCCTATCTGGAGGAGAACGGCTACGTGGAGCGGCGCCCCACTTCGCGCGATAAACGGGCGATCTGCGTGTATCCCACGCAAAAAATGCTGGATATTCTGCCGGAGGTCAAAAGGATCGTCACCGAATGGAACGCCTATCTGACCGAGGACATTGATCCCGAGGAGCTTCTCTGCTTCAAAAAGGTGCTGGATCGGATCGCCGACCGCGCGCAAAAATACGTTTACGAAAAGGAGGACGCGGATAAATGAAAACCATGCTCCGCTATCTGAAGCCCTTTTACGGCAAGATGTCCGTAGGGCTGATGATCAAGATCGCGGGTACGCTCGTGGAGCTTCTGCTTCCGTACATACTCAGCCACATTCTCAAAACCGTCGTCGTGTCCCAGGACGTGACGGAAATCATCAAATGGGGCAGCCTGATGATCCTCTGCGCGGCAGCCGCCTGCGTACTGAATATCATCGCCAACCGTATGGCGGCGAAGGTCTCCCGCAATTTCTCTGAGAAGGTCCGCCACGATCTTTTTTCTCATACGCTCCGTCTTTCTGCGGCGCAAACGGACAAATTCACCATTCCCTCGCTCGAATCCCGCATCACGACCGATACGTATAATCTGCACAGCTTCATCGGTATGATGCAGAGAATGGGCGTTCGCGCGCCGATTCTGCTCATCGGCGGTCTCGCAATCACGCTTCTGATGGACGCATATCTCGCGCTCGTCATGATCGCCGTGCTTCCTTTCATTTTCGTTACCGTTTACTTTATTTCCAAAAAGGGTATCCCGCTCTACGCCAGAGTACAGAATTCCGTTGATCGCATGATCCGCGTCGTCAGAGAGGATACGCAGGGCATCCGCGTCATCAAGGCGCTTTCCAAAACGGAGTATGAGCACCGCCGTTACGACGAGGTCAACCGGGAGCTTTCCCGTGACGAACGCCACGCAGGTACGATCATGAGCGCAGCCAATCCCGTTATGACGCTTCTGATGAACGCGGCAATCACGGCAGTCGTCGCGCTCAGCGCTTCCCGCGTTGCCAATCATACCTCCGATCCCGAAACCGTCATTGCCTTCATGCAGTATTTCACGCTTATTTCCATGGCGATGATGTCCGTCTCCAGAATTTTCGTTATGTATACCAAAAGCGCGGCTTCCGCCAAACGTATCGCAGAGGTCATCGATGCGCCCGAAGAGCTGAACGTTTGCAGTGAAATCGACTTCCCGCCCGTCAAGAGCGATGCGCTGATCGAATTCGACCACGTCACCTTCTCCTACAGAGGCAAGCATCCGAATCTCGAAAATATCAGCTTTTCTCTGAAAAAGGGCGAATCTCTCGGCATCATCGGCGCGACGGGCAGCGGAAAGACCACACTCATCCGTCTGCTCCTCCGTTTCTACGACGTTGGTGAGGGCAGTGTGCGGATTAACGGCAGAGATATCCGCACGATCCCGAAGGACGAGCTTTATGCCATGTTCGGCATTGCTCTCCAGCACGACTTCCTCTATGCCGATACGGTTCTGGAAAATATCAATCTCGGCAGGGGACTTTCTCCCGCTCAAATTGCCAAAGCCGCAAAAATCGCGCAGGCAGAGGACTTCATCCTCGCTTTTCCCGACGGATATACGCATATGCTTTCCCAGAAAGCGACCAATATCTCCGGCGGTCAGAAGCAGCGTCTCCTGATCTCCCGCGCCATCGCGGGCAATCCGCAGATTCTCGTGCTCGACGACAGCTCTTCCGCGCTTGACTATAAGACGGACGCGAATCTGCGCCGCGCTCTGAAGGAAAATCTGACGGATACGACGGTCGTCACCGTCGCTCAGCGAGTCAGCTCCGTCAAGGACAGCGATCTGATCCTCGTGCTCGATGACGGCAAGATCATCGGCGCGGGCAAACACGAGGAGCTCCTCGAAAGCTGCTTGCCTTACCGTGAAATCAGTGAATCTCAGATGGGAGGTGCCATCGTTGAATAGAGGCTTTAACCGCGATCCCCGATTTGAAAACAATCCCAATAAAAGGGACGAAACCAAGCTCGACCGAAAAACGACAGGCAAGATCCTGAAACGTCTTTTCGGTTACGTAATGAAGGAATGGCCGCTTTTTATCTGCGCCCTCATCCTTACCTTTCTTTCCAACCAGCTTTCCCTGCTCGGCCCCCGCTTCTCCGGTGACGCCATCGATGCCGTTGCCGCCGAGGGCGGCGTACAGTTTGATCTCGTTTGGACAAACGTCACGCGTATGCTCATCTGTTACGCCTGCTCCGCCGTTGCCGCATATTTCCTCGCCGTTCTGATGATCCGTCTTTCCCAGAGGATCGTTTACAGAATGCGCAAGCAGCTTTTTGAAAAGCTGACTTCTCTTCCCGTCAATTATTTCGATACCCATGCGACGGGCGACATCATCAGCCGTATTTCCTACGACGTGGATACCGTCAACGCTTCGCTTTCTCACGACCTCGTTCAGGTCATGACCAGCGTCTATACCGTCGTCGGCTCGCTGATCTTCATGTGGCAGATCTCAAAGCCCATGATCGCCGTTTTCGCCATCACCGTTCCGATCTCCATCCTCTTCACGCGCTACCGCTCCAAAAAGGTTCGCCCTCTCACCCGTAAACGCTCCCGTATGCTCGGAGAACTCAACGGCTACGCCGAGGAAATGATCTCCGGATGCCGAACCATTCAGGGCTATCACCGCGAGGAAGAGATCGGAAAACGCTTCGACAAGAAGAACGAGGAGGCGATGGATGCGTATTACAACGCGGAATTCTACGGAGCCGCGCTCGGTCCCTCCGTCAACTTCATCAATAACCTTTCCATTTCTCTGGTTATGATCTTCGGCGGTATTCTCTATATGTATTCCCAGAGCGGCGCCGTCGCGGAAGCCTCCCTTTTCTTCATCACGCTCGGCGGTATTGCGAAATTCGTTCAGTATTCCCGTAAATTTGCGGGACCGATCAACGAATTCGCCAATATCCTGCATGAATTCCAATCCGCATTCTCCGCGGCAGAGCGCGTTTTCCGCGTCATCGACGAGGAACCCGAAACAGCCGATGCCGAAGATGCCTGCGCGCTCGAAAACGTCCGCGGTGAGGTAGAGCTGAAAAACGTCACCTTCGGCTACACGCCCGAAAAGACGATCCTCAAAAACGTTTCCGTCTGCGCAAAGCCCGGAAAGACGATCGCCATCGTCGGTCCGACGGGCGCGGGCAAAACGACGATCATCAACCTGCTCATGCGCTTCTACGACGTGAACGAGGGTACCGTCTACGTAGACGGCAAGGAGATCCGCGAGATCAAGCGTGATTCCCTGCGCCGCGCCTATACGATGGTATTGCAGGACACGTGGCTTTTCCACGGAACCATTTATGAAAATATCGTTTACGGAAAAGAAAACGCAACCTTTGAGGAGGTCAAGGCCGCCGCGAAAGCCGCGCGTATCGACAACTATATCGAGCGACTGCCGGACGGCTACGATACGGTCCTTTCCGACGAGGGCGTCAATATTTCCAAGGGTCAGCGCCAGCTCATCACCATTGCGCGCGCAATCCTTTCCGACTCTCCCATGCTGATCATGGACGAAGCGACCTCCAACGTCGACTCCCGTACGGAGATCAAGATCCAGGAGGCACTGAACGAGCTCATGGCATCCCGAACCTGCTTCATCATTGCGCACCGACTCTCGACCATTCAGAACGCGGACACCATTCTCGTTCTGCAAAACGGAGAGATCACCGAAGCGGGCAATCACGAGGAGCTTATGCGCCGCGGCGGCTTCTACAGCACGCTTTATAACTCACAGTTCACCTGATTATCCTGCGCCGAATCCTCATAAGCAAAAAACCGCCTTGTATCGGGTGATGTCCTTAGCGGAGAATTTATAAATTACAAAAAGTGCGAGCATCGCTTTTGTCTGGTCAAACGCATTATGGGCTATGCTCAAACCCTTATAACAAGCAGAAAGAGCAAACACGCAAGGCGTAAAAAACCTTATGTGTCTGCTCTTTTTCTGTTAGTGAAGTTTTCGCTACCGCGAAAGTGAAGTTGTGCAGATGCAGGGCATCAGGCACAGCGAAGTTGCTCGCAAAGCTCGCGGTGAAGTTAAGTTTGCCCACTTTGCCAAAAGCAAAACTTCACTATCCGCAGGATAACTTCACTTACGAAGTAAACTTCACTTGCCCGTAAGGGCAAACTTAGTTAGCGCGGTTTTCTTTCTCTTGTATTCTCTTTATTCTTCCGTCAGAATTTTTATTGCGGTCTCATATTTTTGATAACGCTTCTCGTCCCAATCCGTGATGACGTTCATACGTGAGCGCGTACCGTTATGCTTCAGGTCCGCCATCTTCACCGCCGCCGCCAGCGGATTTTGCTTGATCGCTCTGATATAATCGAAATAGGGCGTGCCATCGTCGTGCGTCAGAAGCTTCAGCGCGCCGATGATCCGTTCGCCGAAGCCCTCGCGCGCCAGATCCTCAAAAGTCATCTCCGTGTCCTCCACGACGTCGTGCAGGAGCGCGACGCATACCGCGTCCTCCGTATCCAAGCCCGAGGCAACCTCGTACGGGTGGTAAACGTAGGGAATCCCGCTTTTATCAACCTGATCCTTGTGCGCGGCAAAGGAAATCCGTAACGCTTTCTTCGTCAAATCCGTGTAAATCATACGTATGTTCTCCTTCATATAAAAAAGCGGGCAACGCCCGCAGGAAGTTGCTCGCCTACCGCAGTTCAGCCTGTATTGAAACAATGCGAAACGGCGAGGACCATTTTGCGCAATTTCCTATGGTATAAAAAATCCGCAAACAATGCTTTGCGGATTTTTCGTTATCAAAATATCTTTTCTGCCAATCTTGCCAGAGATTCGTTCGTGAACGTACCGATCTCCACACCGTCCGTCAGCGTCCAAGTTTCCGCGTGGGTGATGGATTCGCCCTTTCCGATCGTCTGCAATTCGGAGAGCGTTTCCGCTTCTGTGAATACGTCGCAGGCGTAGACCTCGCAGGAGCAGCCGTAATCGGGGTATTCTCCGTCCGGATGTCTGACGGCGTAAGATTTCACGAGTGCCTGTCCGTGATTGACGTACGCGATCTTACCCGCGGTATTGTTGATGCCGTATTTGATCGCTTGATCCACGGAGGGATCCTGACGGAGCGCGATATAATCCTTACCCCAGAAAATGCGGCTGTCCGTCATATCGGTATAGGGCCATACGACGACAGAGCGGTTCGGGAGAAGTCCCGTATCCTCCTTGGGCTGAGGAACGATGACGGCGCCGCCCGTCGTCATGACGGAGAGGCACCACATCGCGCCCTTGATGGGCTGATCGGTCGTATTTTTTACATAATGGGTAGCGGTAAAGCGCGGCGCGGTCTCATCCATGGAAATATTCATGCTGAACTGCAAGCCCGTCACTGCCTGAATGGGCGCGGTAAAAACGGCGCCGTTCGCGTGAACGGAATATACGACCTTCTCACAGTCCGGATAATAGGTCTCGGGGAACTTTTCGGGAGAGAGCCACATACGGTGTCCGCCGTAGATCTGCCAGGTCTTTCCCTCTCCGAATACGGAGGAAACGTCGTTATCCTTCTTGCGCTCGATATCCTCAAACATCAGATTTTCTTTGCCGAGAAGGTTGCATTTGATGATGCGGGGACCTACGTCAATGGTTACGTAAATTTCCATGGCATCGTTGGAAATGGCAAGGCATTTTCCAAAATTGCCGTAAGTCGTTTCCTTGATTTTTATCATGATAAAAATCCTCTCTTTCAAATATATAAAATTCTGTGAAATGAAGCTTTAATCTTCCGATTTATTTTGCTTTTTTTCGTTTTGCAATTTTTCAAGCTCCTCCATAAAGGTTTCCAGATCCTTGAATTCTCGGTAGATCGAAGCAAAACGGACGTAGGCAACGTCGTTCAGCTGCTTGAGCTTATTCATAACCAGAACGCCGATATGCTTGGACGAAATTTCTCTGTTCAAGGAATTCTGGAGCTCACTCTCGATTTCCGTCGCGACCTGTTCCATCTGTCTCGTCGTGACGGGGCATTTATAGCAGGATTTGATAATACCGGCAAGAAGCTTGCTTTTATCAAACATCTCGCGTGTGCCGTCCTTTTTGATCACGATCAACGGCAGACTTTCCACAACCTCGTACGTGGTGAATCTCTTCTGACAGGACAGGCATTCACGTCTGCGGCGAATGCTGTTATTTCCTTCCGTGGGACGGGAGTCAACGACACGGCTCTCCGTATATCCGCAAATAGGGCATTTCACGGTCTGTACCTCCAAAAAAATGATAGTATGATTTCTCACATACAATAACAGTATAACATAAAAATCAAGCATTGTAAATCCAATTTTGGAAATTTTCTTTCTTTTTTACCAAAAAAACATAGGTGACAACGGCTTCATAATCCTGTATAATGAATATAGCAAGCTTCATTGAGAAGCAGGAAAGGCAGGTTTCAGCTTATGAATGAAAAGAAAACAATGCATTTCGGTAAAAATGCGCAAAGGATTCTTCTCTATTCTTTGCCGTTCATGATTTTTCTGGCGCTCGCGCTGACGCTCTACGTCGCACGGTTGAACGGCGCGGAGCTCCTGAATCAACGAGAAACCGTATTTTATGCGTTGGAAACCCTCAGCCGTTTTTCACTCTGCTTGGCGCTGGGAACGGTTCTGGCGGATTACGCGGAAAAAAGGACGGCGTAACCGCTCAAAACAGACGCATCTGATCAAGCTCCTCCAACATAATATAGCGGACCGGCTTGCCCGTACGGCGCGCGTAATAGATCGTATTCCACGTACCACCCTTTCGCTCGCCGTTCCATACGGCAAGCACAAGGTCTGCCTGATCGACCATATAGACGTTTCTTTTTTGCATACAACCTTCAAAATACATATCGGAAACCACCGTCACGCAGTCGCAGGATGCAAGAATTTGTTCCTTGAGACTCGTATTCGATGCGGTTTTCTTTTGAACAGGATAGGGAAGCGCCGCCTCCAGGGTGACGTTTTCATACTGTTTTTTATAAAATAAAACAGCGATTGCAAAATCCGTATCCGCGCCTTCTGCCATTCCCGTGATAAAATGGCGGTATCCCATGTCCAGAAGCTCCTTTACGCTATGATATAGTCTCTCCTTATATTGCAGATAATTGTCACCGTCCTCCGGCGAAAAATGGAATCCGCCCGGACGGTGTCCCGTAACACAACAAATCATACGCTCAAAATCTCCCAATCTGTTTCTGTTTTCAAATTCGTTTTCTATTGTACCATATGAAACCGTATTTGACAAGCACATACGGAATTTATATCGGGGCAACGACAGTCATTTTTTGCGGGTTGGAACCATAAATGATTTTTTTATGCTCGTTTAAGCGAATGATTCTGAAAGGCTCTCCTCCGGGAGAGCTCCGCTGTAAGGCGGTGAGAGGGTTATCATATAAGCTCTAAAGCCCTCTCCGTCAGACTTACGTCTGCCACCTCTCCCAGCGTGAGAGGATTTTTGAATCTTTACTTTTTGATAGGACTGTTAGCGTAAATTTCCGTTTATCTGATCAACTGCACCCGCTGTTGTCCTTGGAATGATCAATATTTTTCATGGATATTCAAAAAGATATAGACATTTTCGCAAAAATATCGTAAAATATAATAAAGCATGTCAAACGGGCTTTCCCGCTTGACGGAAAATACAGAAAGCAAGCCATGATCCGATAACGAAATGAAAAGGAGAAACGATATGAAAATTATCACCTTCGGCGCACCGCAGATCATTATGAGCAATTCCATGAGCAAGCATAACTATTTCGGTTGGCCCAGCGTAGCGAGATTACAGAACGGCAAAATCGCCGTCGTCGCCTCCGGCTTCCGCAGACGGCACGTATGCCCGTTCGGAAAAGCCGTCATTTCCTACAGTGAGGATGACGGACAAACCTATACCGCGCCCGCTCCCGTCATTGATACCGTTCTCGACGACCGTGATGCCGGCATCGTTCCCTTCGGCAAGCGCGGCGTGATCGTGACGTCCTTCAATAATACCGTGGCATTTCAGAGAAGAAGCAAAAGCCCTTACGATAACGCCTATCTCGATATGATCACACCCGAGCAGGAGGCAGAAGCGCTCGGCTCGACCTTCCGTATCAGCCGTGACGGCGGCGTGACCTTCGGACCGCTTCACAAAAGCCCCGTCACCTCTCCGCACGGTCCTCTCGAACTCAGCGACGGAACGCTCCTCTGGGTCGGAAGAACCTTCAGTGAAAACGATGCGCACAGAGTCGGCTATGACGGCGTTCTCGCCTACCGTATTCTTCCGGACGGAGAGACGGAATACGTGGGAAGAATCCCGAATATCGAAGCGGAGGGTACGGAGCCTCTGCTTTGCGAACCGCACGCGATCCAATTGCCGGACGGCAGAATCCTGGCGCACATCCGCGTGCAGACAGCGGGTGCAAACGCCATGTTTACCCTCTATCAGAGCGAATCCGCCGACGGCGGCAAAACGTGGACGGCTCCCATTGCTCTGCTCGATCGAACCGGCGGCGCGCCTGCGCATCTGCTCCGTCATTCCTCCGGCACGCTGATCTCCGTCTACGGCTACCGCAACGCCCCGTACGGCATTCGCGCCATGTTCAGCAAGGACGAAGGCAAAACGTGGGACACGGGCTACGAGATATGGACGGAGGGCCCGAGCCATGATCTCGGCTATCCCGCGACGATCGAGCTTGCAGACGGCTCTCTGCTGACCGTCTTTTACGCCAAGACAGAGGAACCCGGACCTGCGGTCATCATGCAGAAAAGATGGCGCTTCGAGGATGAAGAAAACGATTGCTGATTTTGAATCAATCATAAAGAAAGGGAGATTTATATGGCAAAATACGCAATTTACGGCGCGGGATCGCTCGGCACGGTCCTCGGCGCGTATATCACGAAAAACGGCGGTGATATTGAACTGATCAACCGCAACCGCGCGCACGTCGAGGCGCTCCGCGAAAAGGGCGCTATCATTAAGGGCACGGTGGAAATGACCGTCCCCGTCAAGGCGATCACCCCCGATGAAATGAGCGGTCCCTACGACGTGATCCTGCTCATGACCAAACAGCTCTATAACAAGCAGGTCGTCACCGATCTGAAGCCCTATCTCTCCGAGGAAGGCGTCATCGTCACCCTCCAGAACGGACTCCCCGAGCCTCTGATCGCCGAGATCGTCGGAAGCGCGCACACAATGGGCTGCGTCGTGGAATGGGGCGCGGCGCTGACGGAGCCCGGCGTTTGTACGCTGACGAGCGAGCCCGACAGCCTCTCCTTCCATATGGGCAAAATGGAAGGCATTTCCGACGAACAGTTCCGCAGAGTCAAGACGCTTCTGGAGCTGATGTGTCCCGTCCATGAAGAGCCGAACCTGATCGGCGCGCGCTGGTCCAAGCTTCTGATCAACGCGACCTTCTCCGGCCTCGGTACGGTCGTCGGCGGTACCTTCGGTGACGTTTCCGAAAAGAAAGACGCACAGAAGATCGCCGTTCGTTGCATGAAGGAATGCATCGACGTCGGACACGCCGCGGGTGCGGTTTTCGCCCCCGTGCAGGGAAAGGACATTACCAAACTCTTTTATTATAAGAATAAGCTCAAATACGCGTTCGCGCTGCTCCTGCTCCCAATCGCAATGAAAAAGCACCGCGCCATCGTTCCCTCCATGCTCCAGGACATTCGCAACGGCAAGGCGTGTGAGATCGATGCCATCAACGGCGTGGTCTGCGATTTCGGCAAGGCAAATAACGTGAAAACCCCCGTCAACGACAGAATCGTTTCCGTGATCAAGCGCATCGAAAAGGGCGAGCTGAAGGCTGAACCCGCAAACATCCGCCTTTTTGACGATCTTCTCTGAACGGCAAGCAAAAATCCCGACTTGAAAGGCTGGTTCTCATAAGGAAGTTTGTACCTGTTTTGTAGGGACAGGCGTCCTCGACTGTCCAAAAAGGCATAATTGCTCCGCAGAAGACAAATAACAAACGCCGACAGAAATCTGTCGGCGTTTGTTTTATTCTGTTCGATAAATTGGAATTTATTAAATTAAGTAAACAAACAAATAAGTAATGAAAATACAGCAAAACCGCAACCACAGATGATATAGTACTTATAGTTATTGAATTTAAAAGTGGCGTGTTTTAATCGCTTTTGCAAATTACAGATTAGCAAAAAGGATGGATTATTTATAATTAGACTTTTACTATAGCTTGCGTCAAATAAAGTAATTGAACAGGGTGATCCACCACCATATTTTGTAATTGTTCCGTGATCAAAGACAATATAATTCACATCTTCAAGTGACATAGATTGAGTAAGAATTCTTTTTCCTTGTATTGTTATATTTTTTTCATCAATATACACATGGTAATCCGTAAATATGGAGATCAATAAATGAATTGCATTTCCTAAAACTGTAAAAAACAAGATCAAAACTATGTATAAGGGAAATATGTATAATACTCCTTCGCCTTCATTGGGATTTATCAGTAACCACATCAGAAATATACCGGGAAAGAAGGAGATCAATAAAGAACACAGCTGAAACATTACGGTAAACAAATAATTAAACTTATATTTCTTCATAAAGCGTATCCTCCTTGTAAAATTCTTTTTTATCGCGCCAGTTTCGCCTTTGTATTACAAAGGCTTTGGGCAAAGCCCATACCCCTAAAGTTGCGCACGTCCAAAGGCTCCCTCTGGGAGGGAGCTGTCAGCGAAGCTGACTGAGGGAGAGTGCGTTACTATAAAGTTTATCTAAGCTCAAAGTCACGTAGGCTCCTTCCGTCACGCTACGCGTGCCACCTTCCTCCCGGAGGAAGGCTTTTTGTTAGTTCCATTATAACACAAATCGGCAGAGAAACAAGTCCTCTGCCGATATTTATATGTGTATCCGTAGGGGAGACCTGCGGTCTCCCGCGGGCGAACACAGTTCGCCCCTACCATATTCCCAAAACATCCTTATGAGAACCAGCCTAATCAGTCGGGATTTTTTATATCATAGGAAATTACGCAATTTCGGTTCGTATCGCTTCAATACAGTCTCAACTGCGGTAGGCGAGCATACAGCTTGCGGCGCAAGCAGTTATCCTGAGGACGTTGCCCGCTTTTTATACAGATTTAATCCTCTGCAATCTTTTTCAGATCAAAGGTGCAGATCCTGCGGTACATCGTTCTCGTGAGAAGCAGAAGCGCAAGGCAGATCACGCCCATCGCGATATGCGCCGCGATGCCGCTGACAATCAGGAGAGGAACGACGGGGAGGACTGCCGTCACGAAGCACGCAAACATGGTCACGAACGCAGACCGTCCTTGCTTGACCGCCTGGGATTCATGATCCCAATGCAGCATGGGAAGCTTCATATTGATGAAAAGTCCGAGTACGCTGCCGAATACGGCGTACAGAGCGGAAACGAAGAGCATCCAGAAAAGATCGGGCAGATCGGGACGGATCGCAAACGCCAGTATTCCGGAGGAAATCAGCATACAGGGAGCGGCGAACATCAGATTTACGAGAAGCTTTGCGTTGGCAATATCCCGTACGCGAACGGGCAGCGTTTGCGTCAGCCAGAAGCAATTGCCCTCCATCGAGATCGCGCTTGACGTGATCGGCATCATATTGGCGAGGGCGGCAAGCAGGAAGGGCACGATTTTGGCGACGCGCTGTGACGGAAAGCTTGCGATCAGCACGTTTCCGTCTCCGAACGCCAGCATGGCGGCAAGAACGACCGTCATGATATAGCCGATCGCGGTATTCATGAAGTAGACGGAGGAGGAAAAATAACGTTTTCTTTCACGGAAGAAGCAAGCGGAAAGCGCGGAGCTTTTCTTTTGCTTCTTCATCACGTAATTTCCTTTTGCCGCGTTCGAGGTCAGATGGGTGCAAAGCCAGCGGTAATATTTTCCGACGAGAAGCGCGAAGCCGAAAAACACGGCAAGCGATACGGCGAAAAACAGCAGATACGCGCCGATATTGCCCCGCACGCCGTCGGAGAACCATCCCACGGTCGGGAATACGCTCTCGAGCGCCTTGAGCTTTTCCGCGAGATCGAGGAGCATATCGTCCGTCATACCGTTCATGGAATTGATCAGCGCAAAATATACGGCGAGGAACGTAAAGGAAAAGATCGTTTGCATGAGGTTTTTCCGCTTCATGGAGGCGGTAACGGCGTATATGCCCGTACCGACGAGCATGGAAGCCGTCATCGGAAGAAGAGGAAGAAAGAGCGCGCCGAACAGCATGGAGATATAAAACCACGGAGAAAGCGTAAGATGGCACGCGCAAACGACGAGAACCGATACCGTGGAGCAAAGGCTGATCGCCAGATCGTAGATATAAACCGAAATGAAGCGGCTGATGACGATGGCGGCAGGTCTTACGGGAAGAACGGAAAGAAATTCAAACTGTTTCCGGCTGAAAAGCGTCGGTCCCGCGCGAAAGACCGTAAAAATGAAGGCGAGCAGCGTAATCACGACGCCGAGATAGGTCGGGATCAGATCCGTAAGGTTCAGCGTGATAAACGCAAACGCCAACGCGCCCGCATAGAACGCCATCATAGCAAATAAAATCAGCATGGCGACGGCAACGGTGATCAGACGGCTCTTTTTCTTCGGGTCCTTTGAAAATCTGGCTTCGTTGATGCCGAACAGATTACAGAACGAAAGCCACGTTAAAAGTCTGACGGATTTCCACATATCTGAACTCACGCCCCCGATTCCAGAATTTCAAGAAAGACGTTTTCCAGCGAATCGCCCGCCGTCAGCGTTCCGATGTCTCCGGCAACAACCAACGCGCCGTTTTTGATGACGGCGACTTTATTGCAGAGCTTTTCCGCCACGTCCAGCACGTGCGTGGAGAAGAATACGGCGCCGCCCTTTTCGCAAAGCTCCTTCATCAGGGATTTCAGCGTGACCGCCGCCTTCGGGTCCAATCCGACGAAGGGCTCGTCCAGAAGCATGAGGCGCGGAGAACGGATGAAGGCGGAAACGAGCGCCAGCTTCTGCTTCATGCCGTGGGAATAGGAGGAGATCAGATCGCCGAGCGCGCCCGTGATCTCAAACATCCCCGCGTATTTCGCAATGGCTTCGGTCCGCACCGTATCGGAAAGACCGTAAATATCGGAAATAAAATTCAGGTACTGAATCCCCGTCAGATAAGCGGGAAGGTCGGGATTGTCGGGAATATACGCGATGATGGATTTGCAAAAAAGCTCCTCCTTTTTGACGGAATGCCCGTCGATCAGAATTTCGCCTTCCGGAAAATCCAGAATGCCCGCTATGCATTTCAGCGTGGTCGTTTTACCGGCGCCGTTGTGTCCGATAAAGCCGTAAATATCGCCTGCGGAAAGCGAGAGCGTCAGATCCTTCACGCCCTTTCCGCTCCCCTTGTAGGTTTTGGTTAAATTTTGGATGGTAAGCATAATCGTATCCTTTCTCGTTTTGATACCATTATATTATCATTAAATTTCGTAAAAATCAAGCGAAAACAAGACCTTTTTGCAACATCCGATCAGAAATCGGCGCGAGATCTTCCGTCTGCGCATCACGTGAAAATCAATCCGGAGATGAAAAACGGATTTTTATAAAATATTTTACAAAAAGACGGGAAACTGCTTGCTTTTCTTTGTGATATATGATAAAATTTGATTAAAATCATAAAATGGAGGTATAAACCATGCCAAGAGAATTCAGACCCATCGACGAATCGATCTTCAAAACGGAGCCCTGTATCACGAGATATCCCGAACCCGTTCTGACCTACAAGGACGTTCCCTATAAAGCGGCTCTCACCTTCAACGCAGGCGTGCTGAAGAAAGATAACGGAAAGTATATCATGATTTTCCGCAACGACTACGGCGATTACGAAAATCAGAAGCTGGAAGGCACGAACCTCGGTGTCGCGTATTCCGACGACGGCATCCGCTTCGAGGTAGAACCCGAGCCCTGCTTCGCCATGGAGGATGATGAGATCAAGCGCGTTTACGACCCCCGTATTACGGAAATTGACGGCGAATATTGCATTTGTTTTGCCGTTGATACCAAGCACGGCGTTTGCGGCGGTATGGCGACCACGAAGGATCTCAAGAATTTCGACGTGAAATCCATTTCCGTTCCCGAGAACAGAAACATGGTCCTTTTCCCCGAGAAGATCAACGGAAATTACGTCCGTCTCGAACGTCCCATGCCCGTATATTCGCGCGGCGGCGACGTTTTCGATATCTGGCTCTCCGAATCCCCCGACCTCGTTTACTGGGGCAAGTCCCGCCTCGTCATGGGCGTTGAGGACGTTCCCTTCGCAAACGACAAGATCGGTCCCGGCGCGGCGCCTCTCAAGACGGACAAGGGCTGGCTGATGATCTTCCACGCGGTAGACCGCGACCTTTCCAGAGGCAAAAACGGCTGGGAAGCAAAATGGACGAAGCGTTACACCATCGGCATCGCGCTCCTCGACCTTGAGGACCCCTCCAAGGTGATCGGTATGTCCAAGAGCCCCCTGATCGTTCCCGAAGGACACTGGGAGACCGTGGAAGGCTTCCGTACGAACGTTCTCTTCCCCTGCGGCGCGATCCTGGAGGATGACGGCACCGTCCGCATCTACTACGGTGCGAGCGACACCGTCGTTTGCATGGCGACCGCGAAGCTTGACGATCTGATCGCGCTCTGCACCGAGCCGAGAAAATAACAGCATTGCCGTCTATCGGCAAAACGGAGTTTTTATATGAAGCTTACGATCAATATAGGTACTCTTTCCCATCGCTTCGGAATCAGCGAAGCGGCGAAGATCTGCAAGGAAGCGGGTTTTGATTCTCTGGACTACGATCTTGGGGATATGACAGATCCGCGCCATTTTCTCAACAAGGCACCCCATTACGGAACCATTGCGCAGCATTTGAGAGATTTCGCGGAAGAGGGGGGCTTGCCCATTACGCAAACACACGCGCCCTTCGCTTTTTCGGGCTGGAATCATCCGAAGGAATACGAGGAATTCATCATTCCCACCATCAAGCGTTCCCTTGAGGTCTCCGCGATCCTCGGCGCAAAGGTTTGCGTCGTGCATCCGCTCCATCATTTCGTTTATAAGGGACACGAAGAGGAAATATACGAGAGAAACATGGAATTCTACCGCTCCCTGATCCCTCTCTGTAAGGAATACGGCATCAAGGTCGGCATAGAAAATATGTTTCAGAGAGAGCTTTTGCGCGGTCATCTTTCCTTTGATACCTGCGCGACGATTTCCGAATTCGTCCGCTATATTGACACGCTGGACAGCGAATATATGGTGGCTTGTCTGGATATCGGTCACGTCGGACTTCCCTCCACCGATGAACGCGCGTGGGATTTCATCCGTGTGCTCGGTCACGAGAGATTGCAATCGCTCCACGTTCACGACAACGACTACCGCAACGACCGCCACGCCCTTCCGTATCAAGGCAGGATCAACTGGAACGAGGTCGCAAGTGCGCTCGGCGAGATTGATTATCAGGGTGATTTCACCTACGAGCTGGACGGAAAAGTGCTCCTTCCCGAAGGCATGGACGAAGCATTCCTTCCCGTACATCTTCGGTACATTGCGGACGTCGGTAAACACCTTTGCCAAAAGG
Organism: Clostridia bacterium; assembly: GCA_017412045.1. Lineage (GTDB taxonomy): Bacteria > Bacillota > Clostridia > Oscillospirales > CAG-272 > QALR01. The sequence goes on along the minus strand of JAFQOX010000132.1, from coordinate 321 downwards.
TTGAAAATTTCAGAAAGATTTCAGATTCCATATAAACAGAGTGACCTCGTATGCCGAAAAGCATACGAGGTCACAGCTTGTCGATAAAGTCAGTGAAAAAATTCAGTTTCGTCAATTTCGCTAAAAGATGAGATGCAAAAAAGCCTTCCTCCGGGAGGAAGGTGCCGAGTTTACGAGACGGAAGGAGCTCGCGTCACTTAAAATTTTGATCAAACTTGATGTTTACGCACTCTCCCTCAGTCTTTTGCTTCGCAAAATCCAGCTCCTACATTATGCTTCGCATAATGTGCAGAGGGAGCCTTTCCAGCTTTGTGCAACTTT
>JAFQOX010000131.1 GCA_017412045.1 Clostridia bacterium | reverse complement strand
TACAAAACCATTGCGAAAATCTTCAATTTGGAATAAATTTGTTTTTTTTCGTGGAAAAAGCCGAATGCCTCCCTCTGACGAGGGAGGTGGATTGCCTTCAGGCAAGACGGAGGGAGAGACCCTTTCAAACAAGAATTTATCTTACAAAAGTAAATGCTGTTGCCCTGTTTATTTTCTGCGAATATCTTGTATCTTTGCCGATTTTGTGATATAATGGAAAAAATCGGTTCTGTAAAACCGGAGAAAGGATATATTATTATGACTTGGTCTCAACTCAAGGTTACCTGTAAGGTAAATCATCTGGACACGCTCTGCGCGATCATGTCCTATATCGACTCCTCGATCATGATCGAGGACTACAGCGACATCGAAACGGGACTCAAAACCGTTTACGGCGATCTGATCGACGAATCCATCCTCAACAGCGATAAAACGGTTGCTTCCTGCAGCATTTACGTTTCCGAGGATAAAAATATCAACGAATACATTTCCTTCATCCAATCCCAGCTCGGAGAAAACGGCATCGAAGCCAAAATCGAGGTGCTCGGCACGGACGAGGAGGAATGGTCCACCGCATGGAAAAAATATTATAAGCCCACGCATATCGGTCATCAAATGGTGATCGTTCCCTCCTGGGAGGAATATACGCCCGCGGACGGTGAGATCGTGATCGACATGGATCCCGGTATGGCTTTCGGTACGGGTACGCACGAAACCACCCGCCTTTGCGCGGAGCTTCTGGAGGAAAATCTCCGTGAGGGCGATTATATGCTCGACGTCGGAAGCGGAAGCGGTATTCTCGCGATCTGCGCGTCCAAGCTCGGCGCGGCGAAATGCGCGGCTTGCGATATCGACCCCATCGCCGTCCGTACGGAAAAGGAAAACGCGGAAAGAAACGGCTGCGGCAATATGGATTGCTACGTTTCCGACCTGCTCAGCGACGTGAAATGCATCGACGGAAGGGCATTCGATATCGTTACGGCGAATATCGTCGCGGATATCATCATCCGTCTCGCTCCCGACGTGGGCGCCTTCATCCGTCCCGACGGTCTTTTCATCGCTTCCGGTATCATTGACGAGAGAGAAGCGGACGTGGATGCGGCTCTGACGAAATACGGCTTTGAAAAGCTGGCGGCAAAGCACGAAAAGGGCTGGTGCGCCGTTTTGTTCAAAAAACCATAAATACAACGGATTTTCTGTGAAGTTTTATCAAAAAAAATAAAAAAATTCATAAAAAATTCTTTACAAAATCATCTTTTTGGTATATAATATAAATCATCAGCGGGATATGTGCACGATATATCCCGCTTTTGTTTGAAAAAACGTGACCGAGGGAGATTATCTATGCCGAGATTTTTTTTGCTGTCCGAAAAAGCGGAAAACGGCGTATTCGAGATCCGCGGAGACGATGCCAGACATATTTCCTTTTCCCTGCGTATGCGGCAGGGCGAGCTGCTCACCGTTTGTGACGGAGAGGGCACGGATTATGAATGTAAGATCGTTTTCATGGATGGAGAATCCGTCCGTCTGGAGGTGCTTTCCTCCTGCCGGACGGAGACGGAGCCGCCGCTGGAGATCTGTTTGTATCAGTCCGTTCCCAAGGGGGATAAATTCGAGTATATCGTCCAGAAGGCGGTCGAGCTCGGCGTCTCCCGTATCGTCCCCGTATATTCCTCCCGCTGTATCGTAAAGCCAGACGCCAAAAGCGAGGAAAAGAAGGCGCTCCGCCTTTCCCGCATCGCGCACGAGGCGGCGAAGCAGTGCGGCAGAGGAAGAATTCCCCGCGTTATGCCCTATATGACCTACGCCGAGGCGATCCGATCCTGCGGCGAGCATTCTTTTATTTGCTACGAGAATGAAAGGTCGTTTTCCCTGAAATCCTATCTGCGCGAGCTTTCCGCGAAAAATGCGGAGACGCTCTCCTTTTTCGTCGGCCCCGAGGGGGGCTACAGCGAGCAGGAGATCGCGCTTGCCGCCGCGCGCGGCATTCCCGCCGTGGAGCTGGGTCCCCGCATCCTCCGATGTGAAACGGCTTCCGGCTTCGTCCTCTCTTCGTTGACTTACGAGCTTGAGCTGTGATACCGCTGTATGAAAAATCCCGCAGAATTTATAAAATATTATATAAATATTTTAAAGAAAATATTGATTTTTTACAAAATATGCGGTAAAATACAAAAGGTTTGTTTTTGTTTTATGTAACTTTCGTTGAAACGTAACATAACGGGTTTCCCCGTTCCATCAAAAAAATCCAAAAAAATTCTATATAACAATTAAACGATAAGGGGTATTTAATTATGTCTAACAGATTGTTTCAAGGACTTATTCATCAGATGAAGGAGGCGATTGGAAGAACGATCGGCGTAATCGACGAAAGCGGCGTCGTCGTTGCGTGCAGCGATCTCATGCGTATCGGCGAGACCAGACAGACGGTGAAGGAGGAGCTTGCATATTCTGCGGAAGCAATCGTTTTTTCCGGCTATACTTATCGCTCCATGACCGGTGTCGTCCGTCCCGAGTACGCGGTTTTCGTAGAGGGTGAGGACGGCATGGCGGACAAAATGTCCATGGTGCTCGCGGTTTCCCTGAATAACATCAAGAGCTTCCACGACGACAAATACGATAAAGTTTCTTTTATCAAAAATATCATTCTCGATAATATCCTGCCCGGCGATATTTACGTCAAGAGCAAGGAGCTTCATTTCGCTCCCGACGTTTCCCGCGTGGTATTCCTGCTGAAATTCCTCTCCAATTCCGAAAATTCTCCCTACGATATTATCCAGAATATGTTCCCCAATACCAATCAGGACTACGTCATCAGCACGGGCGAACGCGATATCGTCCTCGTGCGCGAGGTGAAGCCCGGTACCGATATTACGGAGATCGAAGCCACGGCGACGGAGATCGTGGACAATCTGGCAACCGAATTTTTCACCAAGGTTTCCATCGGCATCGGCAGCCTCGTAGACAATATCAAGGATATTTCCAAATCCTACAGAGAAGCGCAGGCGGCGCTTGAGGTCGGCCGCGTTTTCGATACGGATAAATCCGTCATCAGCTACGAAAACCTCGGCATCGGCAGACTGATCTATCAGCTCCCCACCACGCTCTGCGAAATGTTCCTCAACGAGGTTTTCAAAAAGGGCTCGATCGAGGCGCTCGACAGAGAAACCCTCTCCACCATCCAGTGCTTCTTCGCCAATAACCTCAACGTGTCCGAAACGTCCAGAAAGATGTTCGTTCACAGAAATACGCTCGTTTACCGTCTGGATAAGATCAAAAAGCTGACGGGTCTCGATCTTCGTGAATTCGATAACGCGATCACCTTCAAGGTCGCTCTGATGGTCCGCAGTTATCTCTCCTCCAAAAATACGAGATATTGAACGGAGCGTCAGCAATACCGTTTTTGAAAGGATTCCCATATGGATAGATACGATATTTCCGAAGAGCCGGTGCAAACGAAAAAACGCGGTCCGATCCGCGTATCTCTCGGTGTTCTCACCGTCTGCATTCTTTTGACGGCGCTGATCATTTTTTTTGCAACCTACATTGCGCTCTCTTCCTACTACGGCAGATTCTCCGAGCTGAGAAAGCTTCAGGAGATTGCGGCGCTGTATGAGAAAAATTATCTCTACGACGTGGACAGAGAAACGCTCTCCGAGGAATTGACAAAAACCTATATTTACGGATGCGGCGACCGCTTCTCCTCCTATTATTCCGCCGAGGAGTGGGCGGAGCAGCAGGCAAGCGCCTCGGGCAGCTCCGTCGGCATCGGCGTTTACGCGACGCTCTCCGAGAGCGGTGACATTTATATCGCCAGGGTGATGGACGGCTCTCCCGCGGGCGAAGCAGGGCTTCTTTCCGGCGATACCGTGATCGCGATCGACGGCACTGCCGTCAAAGAGGTCGGATATCCGAACGCCGTCAACCTGATCCGCGGCGAGATCGGCTCTCAGGTGGTGCTGGAGATCCTTCGCGGCTCGGAAACGCTGACGGTCACCGTCACCCGCGCGCAGTATGCGCCGCAGACCGTCTATGCGGAAACGGTTCTCCGCGACGGCGAGCTGTACGGCTACGTTCACATCGTGGAATTTCTGAGCGTGCAGACCACCTATAACCAATTCAAGACCGCCGTGGATGCCTTGATCGAAGCGGGCGTGCAGGGACTGATTTTTGACGTGCGCGACAACGGCGGCGGCGATCTGAACGCGATTCTCCGCATTCTGGACTATCTGCTCCCGAAGGGACCGATTGTCCATATGTTCTACGTTGGTCAGACGGATCCGATCACCTATTCCTCCGACGCAAACGAGATCGACCTTCCCATGGTCGTTCTTGCCAACGAAAATACCGCCTCCGCGGCAGAGCTCTTTACCTCGGCGCTCCGCGATTACGAAAAGGCGGAGATCATCGGTACGAAAACCTTCGGCAAGGGCTGCGGACAGACGGGAACGATGCTTTCCGACGGCAGCGTTGCCTTCATTACCACCTTCCTCTACAATCCTCCCTATTCCGAAAGCTATGACGGCATCGGCATTTTCCCCGATCACGAGGTCGTGATGGCGGAGGAATGGCAGAATAAAAATCTTTTCATCATTCCTCACGAAGAGGACAATCAGCTGACAAAAGCGATCGACGTGATCGTTTCCAAGGCTGCCGGCGTACAGTCCGGATCATAACGTCATCATCAATATTTATAAAGAAAGGCATGGTCATTATCATGGCAAAGCAAATTGTTGTAACGGAATCGAGTTTTCTGAAATTAAAGGCGGAGCTCGAATACTTAAAGAACGTCAAACGTAAAGAAGCGGCTGAAAACGTCGGTATCGCGCGTTCCTTCGGTGACCTTTCGGAAAACAGTGAATACGACGAGGCAAAGAACGAGCAAGCGAAAATTGAGGTGCAGATTTCCGAATTGGAGGAAACCATCGCGCACGCAAAGGTCATCAGCGACCACGAGATCCAGACGGACGTCGTCAACGTCGGTGTCACTGTCACGATTTTCGACATGGATTTCAATGAAGAAATGAGCTACAAGATCGTCAGCTCCAGAGAAGTGGATCCTCTGAACAATCTCATCTCCGACCAGTCCCCGATCGGCAGAGCGCTCATCGGCACCAAGGTCGGCGACATCGTCACCGTGGAAATTCCCGCCGGCTTTGCAAAGTTCAGAGTGACCAATATCGCAAGATAATTACAGTGAACGGACTATAGAAGTCTGAAAAACGGATCGTTTTTCAGACCTGAAGTTTTGCGGCTTTCGTCCCGCAGAGCCGAATTGCTTTGCAAACCGCACAAAACTTCTTAGAATGAAAGAAAGGCATGGTCATAAAAATGGCAAAGGAAAAGACCAACGTAACAAACGAAACGGAAGAGCTCACCGCGGAAAAGGTAAATGAAATTTTTCAGGTCCGCCGCGACAAGCTCGCCGCTCTGAAGGAGAACGGCAAGAATCCTTTCGAGGAAGTCAGATATGACGTCAGCGCGACCTCCGCGCAGATCGTCCGCGAATACAAGGACGAGGACGAAGAGATCCCCGCAGAAGAGAAAGCGATCGTTTCCATCGCGGGCAGAATGATGAGCCGCCGTATCATGGGCAAGGCTTCCTTCGCGCACATCAGCGACAGCGAAGGCAAAATCCAGGTTTACATCAAGCGCGACGAGGTTGGCGAATTGGATTACGCCGACTTCAAGAAGTGGGACATCGGTGACATCCTCGGCATCGAGGGCTACGCCTTCCGTACCAAAACGGGCGAGATCTCCCTTCACGCAAAGAAGATCAAGCTTCTCTCCAAATCCCTGCTTCCCCTTCCCGAAAAATTCCACGGTCTGAAGGATACCGACCTCCGCTACCGTCAGCGCTACGTGGACCTGATCGTCAATCCCGACGTCAAGGAAACCTTCGTCAAGCGCTCCAAGATCCTCAAGGAGACCCGCGCGTTCCTCGACAATAAGGGCTTCCTCGAGGTAGATACCCCCATCCTGCTCCCCATCGAGATCGCCGCTTCCGCGCGTCACTTCAAAACGCATCTCAACGCGCTCGATATGGATATGTACCTGCGTATTGAAACCGAGCTTTATCTGAAGCGTCTGATCGTCGGCGGTATGGACCGCGTTTACGAGGTGGGCAGAATCTTCCGTAACGAGGGTATGGATACCAAGCACAATCCCGAATTCACCACCATCGAGCTCTATCAGGCGTTCACCGATTACAAGGGTATGATGGACCTCGTCGAAGAGCTCTACAAGCACCTTGCCGAAACCGTTTGCGGCTCCAGCAAGATCACCTACCAGGGCGTTGAGCTCGATCTCGGTAAGTGGGAAAGACTCACCATGGCGGATGCCGTCAAGAAATATACCGGCTGTGATTACAACGATTGGGCAACCGACGAGGATGCCCGCGCCGTTGCGAAGGAAAAGCACGTAGAGGTCGCTCCCGACGCGACCAAGGGCAGAGTTCTCATCGAGCTCTTCGAGGCTTTCGTTGAGGATCAGCTCATTCAGCCCACCTTCATTTACGATTACCCCGTGGAAAACAGCCCTCTCGCAAAACGCAAAAAGGACAATCCCATGTTCACCGAGCGCTTTGAATACTTCATCTGCGCGACGGAATACGGTAACGCCTTCAGCGAGCTGAACGACCCCATCGACCAGAAGGAGCGCTTCGAAAAGCAGCTTGCGGAAAAGAAGAAGGCAGAGCCCGACACCAAGGCGGAGGTCGATTACGACTTTATCACCGCTCTGGAATACGGTATGCCCCCCACAGGCGGTCTCGGCTTCGGCATCGACAGACTCGTCATGCTCCTGACCGACCAGCCCTCCATCCGCGACGTGCTTCTTTTCCCCACGATGAAGCCGATGGCATAATGCATACAATTACAAAAGTCCACCGAAAGGGGTGCCTGCGATAAAGCAGGTTTTACCTGCCGCAAAACAAAAGAAGTACGGATAAATTTGTCCGTACTCCTTTTTGTTACTATCGGGCGGGAATAAGCCTCCCTTTACACAAGGGAGCCTTTTTTATGTTCATCTATGCCTTGTCAATTTTCCTGACAAGCACTGCTTTTGTGGACACAAAAGCAAAGCCCCGCGTATGGGGGAATAAAAGCACTTATAGCGGTTTACTAAACTTGATTTTTGAATTTTGCTCATAAATGTGATATCCAGAATTGGAATAACAATTTATAGCTGCGATATTTTCTTTATCGGTTTGAATATTAATCGTATTAAATCCGAGCCCCTTAACATATTGCTCCGCATAATTCAGTGCAAAAGATCCAATCCCTTGGCGTTGGAAATCTTTTGCAACAAATAACATAGATACCCATGCCATATCTGTATTCAGCAATCCATTAATTTTCATGTAAGCGATAGGCATTGCACCCTTGCATACTAAAAAATGCTTTTCATCCGGATCTTCGACAGAAAGAATTTCCCTCCATTCGCTTAGAGATATATTTCCGGAATTCAAAATATCTTTGTTTTGAGTAAAAAGAATTCTCACAAAATATGCCTCGTTTTTTGTTGCTGGGATAATAGTTAAAGAGTTTGGAATGTCTAATTCATACATGATTTCACCGTCATTTGTGAAATCATTAAACGATTCAAATGGCTTTTCTAAAAAACATAATGACATTTGAAGGTTGCGACTTGGAATGTTGTCGGGCTTGACATAACACCGAAGTGTTGTTGCTCCCATTTCAGATAAGTGATTTGTCGCCGCGTGAATCATTTGTTTTGCTATTCCTCTTCTTCTGTATTCCGGAATTACAAACAAGTCACCATAATACCAAAGATGAGGATTGTTTTCATTTTTCACGCAATGAATTCTGCCGATAACTTGATTTTTTGCAGTGGTGGCAATTACCCCAAAGCAATCGTTGCTATTGACAAGCTCGTCGAAGATATACTGTCTCGATCGGTTTGTAAGCTGTGGGGTTAATGCTTTCCATTGATTTTGAGCAATTTGTTCCACATATTCGTTTGTTAAGAATTTGCTGATTTGAATTGTAACGATTTCTTTCATTTTGCTACCTCTTTCTTAAAAAATAAAATGCTCTCGATAAAATCAAGAGCATTAAGTCAAGACGTAACAATATAAGTTAGTTTGCGGACAAAACGGCAATTGATTTTATCAGTGTTAAGTTTGTCATTTTGTCCACCTCCTTTGAGTATCAATTTTGTACTTTTATTATAACACAATATTTTCCATAAGTCAATATCTAATATGTCAACTATTAGTTGTTATAAGAAAAGCTTGGTGCACCTGCTTTATCGCAGGTACGCCAAGGTGGACTTTTTCGTACCAAGGGGAACGTGATTGGAACCGGAGCTTGTCCGAGAGGCAGCGGACACAATAAAAACGAATTTACGCCGCAAAAGCGGCAGAACGGAGTATCGTATGGCAATGGACGTCATGATCAAACAAAAATTATTTGGAAATAAGACCATGCCCTTGGAAGTGATTCTGGGCGACACCCTGCATTACGGCAGCTTTGAAAACGATCAGCTGAACGAGGGCGTGCTGGGGGAAGGTGAATTCGTGGCTTATAATCCCGAGAGCATCGGACGCGGCTTCAGCGTGGTCTGGACGCCGAAGGAAAAGAAAAGGATCGCTCTGCGGCTTCCCCTGCCGTCCACGGAGCGGGAGCTGACCGATTTTTACGCGGCGATCGCGCGCATGGTCCGATATTGGGATGCGAAATTGACCGTTGACGGAGAAAAGGTGAGCCTTGAGCATTTTCTGAACGGTCTTTCGGATATGATAAAACACAACGAGAAAAGCTTCCGTCCCATTTTACAGCAGGTTCTGGACGGTGAATTGGAAACGCTGACGATCTATGGCGCAAAATGGTCCTTGGCGCTCGGCAAGGAGGAGGCTGCCGCGTTTATGGAACGTCCCGCGCGCTATGCGGAATGGCTTCACGAAAAGCAAAGCATGGACGTTTATTTTGAAACGCCCGACTTCTACGTGGGGGATCAGGGCATCCTCGGAAGATATATTCTGACGGACGGTCTGCCCGCGCTTTTTCCCTATCAGCCAAGCGTTCCCTTCGGGATCACGGATACCTCGACGGGAAAGCCCGTGGAATGCCGGACGTGGTTGGTCGTCATCGGAATCGACGGGGAAAAAGCACCCCTTTGCGAAATGGAATACGACGAATTTCTCCGCCGTATTCCCGCGCATAAGCAATCCAAATACGACGAAAGCCGTTTTCTGCTTGCCGCGCTGACGGCAGAGGAGATCCGCGAGCTTGCGAGCGGTAAATGCAGCCAACCTTAAAAAACGCGAGTGCGATGAAACGCGGAACGATAAATTCTTGTTTGCGCCAAAGGCGCAAACAAATGCGGAATTCGGAATTAGGAATTAGGAATTCAAAAAGGCTTTGGGATTGTTTACTTTTTGAACAAATTACACCGCTAAACAAGAATTTATCTTAAAAAAGTAAATGCCGCTCCGCGCAGAAATTGTCAAGGCGTCTTGAAAAATCGACCGTACCGTGTTACAATAAAATCACGAACTGTCAGCGAAAACGCTGATCCGAAAGATTTTTTGCCGCGCAAGCGGCGGAACGGAGATGGACATGAAACGAGATTACCGCAACCCAAGAGCCACGGAGCAGTACCGCGCGTGGCTTCAAAGCCCGGAAACGATCCCCTTTTCCTTCGTATACGGCGGCAAGGAATACCGCGGATTTTCCGAAGCCTGCCTTGCCTTCATCGGCAAAGAAACGGTGAGCGAGGGAGAAAAAGAATCCACGGTCCTTTCTTACGCGCTCGGCGAGCGTCTGAAGATCACTCTGCTTCTGACGCACTACCCGTCCCACGGCGCGACGGAATGGACGGTATGGTTTGAGAATCCCTCCTCTGAAAACAGCGAGGTGATCGAGGAGCCGAAAACGACGCTCACGCTGGAGGGCGCTTTTCCCGTCCTGAAGGGCATTCTCGGCGACCGCGTCAACTTCTATAAGCCCTACTGCACGGACCTGCGCGGCAATACCGTCGAATTTTCCTCGGACTCGGGGCGCGCGACGCATATCAATTTTCCCTATTTCAATCTGGAATACGGCGACGGCGGCGCCATGCTCGCCATCGGCTGGGCAGGTACGTGGAAAACAAAATTCACCTCCGACGGAGAAACGACGGTCTATACCGCAAGCGCGGTGAACGGCTTGAAAGCCTATCTGAAGCCGGGCGAGAAGATCCGTACGGCGCTCTTCGTTTTTGCACCCTATACCGTCAGAAACGAATTTTACGAAACGAACTATTGGCGGGATTGGTTCATCCGCCACAATCTGCCGAAGGCAGACGCCTCGGGCGCGGCGCTTCAGCCCTTCTCGACCTGCAATCTGGCGAGCGATACGGGACTGCCCAACTCCGACGGCAGCATTTCCGAGCGTTACTACACGTGGAAGCCCACGCTGGAAAAGATGTTTGCGGAAAACGTCAAGGTCGATTTCCGCTGGTTCGACGCGGGCTGGTACGTCCGTCCCGACGGCGGAAGCGAGGAGAGCCGCTGGTGGTCCACCGTCGGCACGTGGGAGCTCGATCCCGTCAAATGGCCCGGCGGGACCTTCCGCGAATCCACGGATTACGCGCGCGAGCACGGCATGAAAACGCTCGTCTGGTTCGAGCCCGAGCGCGTGACCGATCCCGAAAATCTTGCGAAAAACTTCGGCTACAATACCGATTGGGCGATCCGTGTCAAGGGCGGCACGACGGTCTCCAATAATATCGGCGATCCCGATTGCTTCGCGTGGACCGTCGGCAGGATCTGCAAAATGCTCCGCGAAAACAGAGTGGAGATGTACCGCGAGGACAACAACTGCGATGCCGCCGCTCTCTGGAAATACCTCGACCGCAGGGACGGTGAGAACCGCGTCGGCATGACGGAATGCAAGCTGATCGACGCGCACTATCGGATGTGGGACGAGATCATCGCCTGTACGCTCTCCTACGGCGGTTGCGGCTTCGTGGACTCCTGCGCCTCGGGCGGAGGCAGAAACGATCTGGAATCCATGCGCAGAGGCGTTCCGATCCTTCGGAGCGACAGCGACAGAACGACAGCCTCGCTCCGTCTCTCCATGACCTCCTCCTTTAACCGCTGGATCCCCTTCTGCGGCGCGAACACCAAGGAAAAGAAGGAACAGCTCGCTCTGACGGGTATCAGCGATCCCTACGTCTGGCGCGCCTCCTATCTCCCCATTCTCAACGTCGATTCGCAGTTCACGCAGGATCCCGACCAGGATTTCGATATCCTGCGCTTCGGCCTTGGTGAATGGGCAAGGATCAAGCGCTATCTGCTGAAGGAATTTTACGTCCTGACTCCGTGGCACAGCGAAGCGGAGAGAGATTCCTTTACCGCCTACGCCTTTTTCGATCCCGAAAGTGAGGAGGGCGTGCTTCTCGCCTTCCGCGGAGAGGATTGCGCGCAAAGCGGCGTTTGCCTTTCTCTGCCGTTTGTGCAGGACGAAAATTACGCTCTGACCGACGAGGACAGCGGCGAGGAGATCTCCGCGCAGGGCGGATTCACGATCTCCTTTGAACATCCGCGGGAAGCAAAGCTGCTTTGGATCAAGCGTGCGTAAAAAGGACAACTGCATTTTCTCTGTTGTCCTTAACGGAGAATTTGCGAACACAAAATTTCGGCAGAGAAAACACTTGTTTTTTCTGCCGATTTGTGATATAATGGAAACGATAAAACTTTGGAGGAGTAAGTATGTCGCTTGATTACAACGAAAAAAATATTACTCTTGCAAAAAATCTTCGTAAAAATGCAACACCGCAGGAAAAACATTTGTGGTATGATTTCCTATCAAAATATGAAATCAGATTTCAAAGGCAAAAAGCCATAGACAATTTTATTGCGGATTTTTACTGCCACAACGCAAAACTGATCGTAGAAATTGATGGGGCACAGCATTATACCGAAGAAGGCAGACAAAAGGATGAATTTCGTACTGAAATCCTTGAAGGTTATGATCTGAAAGTCATACGGTTTACCAACCGACAGATCAACACAAACTTTCGTGGTGTCTGCGAGTATATCGATGCCGCCGTAAAAGCCTCCCTCCGAGAGGGAGGGGGACCGCGTTAGCGGTGGAAGGAGCCTGCGTGACTTTAGGTTTGGATAAATCTTATTGTATCGCGTTCTCCCTCAGTCGCCTACGGCGCCAGCTCCCTCCCGGAGGGAGCCTCAGGGTACGCTCAACTTTAGGGGTATGGGCATAGCCCGAAGCCTTTGTAATACAAAGGCGAAACTGGCGATAAAAGAGAACAATGAATAAGAATTTGGCGGAGAGCAAGATGCATAGAGTTTTTGGAATAAAAGATAATGCTGAATATTTAGACCGAGAGGGCGCATATCTCATTCCTTGCCGCAACAATCAAGTTGGTGTGGTGCAAACCTCAAAAGGTTATTTCTTCTTAGGCGGAGGTTTGGAAAACGGAGAAAGTCACTTGGATTGTATCAAAAGAGAATGCATTGAAGAAGTCGGCTGTGCGCCATGTGTTGAGAAAAAATTGTGTTCTGCTGAAGCATATATGAAGCATCCGACGATTGGATACTTTCACCCAATTCAAACATATTACATTGGAAAATTGCTTGACAAAAAATACACCCCCACAGAAACAGACCACAATCTGTGCTGGATAGAATACAACCAATTAAAAGGAAAGCTGTTTGTTGAAATGCAAAATTGGGCATTAGAGCAACTATATGCATATATTGAGTAAATAGACCAATTCCAATTTATCCAACAGAACAAAACAACCCCCGATAGACTGTGAAATCTGTCGGGGGTAATTATTTTTTACTACGGAGCAAGGCTATAATATTATGATTTCTCCGCTAAGAACATCACACATTTGTGGGTGCAGTTTTTTTGTATAGATTTTTAGTTATACTTTTATATAAATATTTGTACTTGATTATATTTTAGGTTTGTGCTATAATTAAATGAAATATAAAATGCGCTGTGGAGGAATCAAAATGGATTGCGAAAAACTGTTTGCGACAATTGACGGATTGTACGAGTCTTACTTGGATATTTGGGAGGACGTGTGCAACATTGAAAGCCCCACGCAGGAAAAGGCGCGTGTGGATGCGGTGGGAAAGTATTTTTCCGATATTGCCGAAAAGCATGGTGGGAGGTCGAGATCTTTGAGTCGATAACCTCGGGAAATGTGGTTTGCATTACCATGAATTCCGACGTGGATGCTGCCCCCGTTACCTACTCGGCGCATATGGATACCGTTCATCCCGTGGGCTCCTTCGGTACGCCTGCGGTAAGACGTGAGGGCGACAAGATGTACGGTCCCGGTGTTACCGACTGCAAGGGCGGTCTTGTGGCGGCGCTTCTTGCCATGGATGCGCTGGAGCGTTGCGGCTTCCGCAGCCGTCCCATTCGTTTCCTTCTCCAGAGTGACGAGGAAGGGGGAAGCCGAGTCAGCAATAAGGCTACTATCGGATATATGTGCCAAAAATCCCTTGACTCAATTGCCTTTTTCAACTTGGAAGGCGGAACCGAGGGAACTGCGTGCGTGGAGCGAAAGGGAATTTTGACATATTTGATCAAGGTGAAGGGCGTTGAGGCGCATTCTTCTCTTTGCGCGGTTGCCGGTGCCAATGCCATCGCTGCAGCGGCACATATGATATTGGAGCTGGAAAAGTATAAGGATAATGAAGGGATCACTTGTAACTGCGGTATCATCAGTGGCGGAACGGCGCACAACACCGTGGCGGGCTATTGTGAATTTGGTGTGAATATCCGCTTTGTAAATGCCGAACAGCGGGCGCAGATCGCGGAGGTCGTACATCGCTTGGCGGCTTCCCCCTATGTACCCGAATGTCAGATCGAGGTGGAGGAGTACGGTTCTCGTCCTGCGATGGAACGCGTGGAGAGAAATCTTGCACTGCTGGAGACCGTCAACGGTATTTTTGCAGAAAATGGACTGTCTCGCCTTGAGCCCGCCAAGAGAACAGGCGGTTCGGATGCGGCGCAGATCACCGAGTCGGGGATCCCATGCTTGGATAGCCTTGGTCCTATCGGCGGAAGGATTCATTCTCCCGACGAGTATGCTGTCATGGAAACATTGAAGGACTCCGCCAAGCGTCTCGCGGCGGTTGCTTACTGCATATAAAATGCATATAAAAGAAGGAGGATCACATCATGGAGATCAACAATACATCAATTGATACATTGTGTGCGGCATTGGCTTATGCCATGGGCATTGAGCCGCCGAAATTCGCCGCCGAGGCTTGCTCTGAACTTGTGGAATATATTGACAAGGCTTTTTCGGGTAAAAAGGCAGATCGGGTTTTCATGTACAATCCGGATGCCATCGGACAGTGGGTCTACGAAAAATACCCTCACCTGATGAAAGAGGTGACGGAGCGTACCGAACAGCAGGTGTCATTCCGAACGGTCATGCCGTCGGTCACTCCCGTTTGCTTTGGTACCATTTATACGGGCGCTCAGCCCGAGGTTCACGGCATCCGCAAGTACGAAAAGCCCGTGATCACCATTGACACCTTGTTTGATGCCCTTATCCGCGCGGGCAAAAAGCCTGTTATCGTGGCATACGGAAAAAGCTCTTTGGGTAAGATCTTTTTGGAGAGAGAGATGGATTATTTCATTTACAACAATGTGGATGAAGTCAATGCCAAAGCTGCGGAGATCATCATGGAGGATAAATACGATTTTGTGGTGGTCTATAACGGCAATTATGATACGTTTATGCACAAATTCGGCCCGGAAAGCATAGAGGCACTGGGAGAGCTCCGCGCTAACTCTCATACCTTTGGCACATTTGACGAGCTGATCGGTCGGCATTGGACACAACACAATACACTTGTGGGCTTTGCTATGGATCACGGCTGTCACGAGATCGACGGTGCTTCTGGCTCCCACGGTCTTGATATGCCGGAGGACTTGAATGTGGTTCATTTCTACAAAACGTTTGTCGCAGAGAAGTGATTCGTAAACAATTTGCCCTGATAGCATCTTTGTTTGACTTGCACGGGAGATGACCCCTCTTGCGTAAGTGAAGGAATTCGAGTCTAATATTTTACAGGTACTGTCAAACAAGCATGAGGGCAGTTGCGTGAGTGCGGAGATGCGGGGACATCGAGAAAGACATTTTTTGAGATTGCCCAATACGGAGAGCTCAAATTTTGAAAAACACCGAGATATTAAGTGAACTTTTTGGGTTCTCCTTAATTTCTCGGTGTTTTTTATAACTTTTTGCTTTTTCTATCGTGTTTTGATATTTGGGAGCAAAACATCCTGTAAAAACATACCCTTGTGGGGGAATGTTACAGTTTCACTGCTTTGCCCGTGCGAATGCTTTCATAGCATGCATTCATCACTTCAATGGTGGCTTTGTGCCAGCGAAGATTGATGAGAGGTGTTTTGTTCTCACGGATGCAGGTGAGGAATTCGTC
>JAFQOX010000130.1 GCA_017412045.1 Clostridia bacterium | reverse complement strand
CTTTAATTTTTTAATCCATGTATATTAGTATTATACTATACATAGATTAAAAAATCAAGCATTTTCTGCGAATTTTGAATCATTTCAATGCTTTTTTCTGGTTTTTGGGGGTGTTGTTAGTATTTTTGCGGGAGATAGGTTCGAAAAACAAAAAGCACCCCTGCGGGTGCGTAAAGCGATCGATGGAGCAATTTTCCATGAAACAAAAACACACCCTTAGCCGGATGTGTCAACAAAAATGGAAGGCTGATATTCAGCCTATATCACGCAGCGTGTGGACAATCCGACAAATATAAGCTTTTCATCTGAATCGCCTCCCTTCGCTGAATTCGTAAATGGATTACGGTAAACAGTATATCATGATTTTCATCGGTTGTCAATCGGCATCAACTAACGGTTTATCGCTTTTGAATGTCCTCGGATCGGTGCGATCCCGGGGTATTCGAACGAATTTTTCATACAAGCCTTGTTGATCGAAACGAGACTGCACCATATAGCGGAATTTGTTGTATAATGAAGGAAACGGAGATTTCCGTTATCATTAAATCAACAATATGAAGGAGAACAGTTTATGAATTATCGGGAATGGCTTGAAAGCTGGCTTTGCAATTACGTACAGCCTTCATCCAAACGGCGTACTTACGAGCGCTACGTGGAGATCGTCAATCAGCATATCATTCCGGCGCTGGGAGAAACGGAGCTGAACGCATTGACACCCCTCGATATGCAGCGTTTCGTGACGGATCTTTTGCGCACGGGAAATTTAAAGACCGGAACGGGATTATCGTCCAATTCCGTCAACGCGATCATCACGGTCATGCAAAGCTCACTCAAAACGGCGTATACGTTGGGATACACGGAATTTTACGCCGCGGATAAAATCAAAAGACCGAAGGCAAAGGAAAAAAGAGTGGAATGCTTTTCACTGGCGGAGCAAAAGAAAATCGAGCAATATATCATGAGTAAAGATCAGCCGAAATTATTCGGCGTTTTTTTATGCTTATATACGGGACTTCGGGTCGGTGAGCTGCTCGCGCTCGAATGGTCAGACGTCGATCTGAAAAAGGGCGAATTGCGGGTGAGCAAGACCTGTTATGACGGAAAAGGTGAGGACGGAGCCTTTTCACGGATCACGGACACGCCGAAAACGCCTTGCTCTGTCCGAACGGTGCCGATCCCCAAGCGTCTGCTCCCCCTGCTTCGCGACGTCAAAAAGAAAAGCCCTTCGATCTACGTCGTATCGGGCGGCGAAAAAGAAATTTCGGTCAGATCGTATCAGAGAACCTTTACGCTCCTGCAACGAAAGCTGGAGATTCCGCACAGAGGATTTCACGCCCTGCGGCACACGTTTGCGACGCGCGCGCTGGAATGCGGTATGGACGTAAAGACCCTGTCTGAAATACTCGGGCATAAATCGCCGACGGTCACCTTGAACCGATACGCGCACTCCCTGCCGGAGCACAAAAAGGCAATGATGGACAGGCTGGGCAAATTGATATGAACAGAAAGGCGTACGTTTATCTTCTGAATGGACGTACAATTTTTATTACATTCTCTCGTTACAGCGATTGCTTTTTTCGTTTTTTTGATATAATTCTGAAGCCGGGAGATCCATATAGTGGACTTGTTCGATAACGGACAAGCAAAGATAAATGCCGCCGCCCGATGGAAATGCAGGGCAGCGGCATTTATTTTGATACCTTCATTCTATGCGGATCGTGCCGTCCGTACAGTAAACGGTACAGTCCCAAAACGACTCATCCCAATCATCGGAAAACAGAATATTGTTTTTCCACTGATCCTTGGTGCCACCGTAACGGATCTCCTTCAGAGCGACGCAGTCGTAGAAGGCGAGCTCTCCTATGCTCGTCACGCTTGACGGGATCACGATGCTTTTCAGCTCGTAGCATGCGAAAAACGTCCCGTCACCGATCGCGGTCACCCCATCCGGTATGACCGCGGCGCGCAAAGATTCGCAATGGAAAAACGCGCTGTCGTCAATGAACGTCACGCTCTCGGGGATCGTCAATTCCTTCAGAGCGACGCAGTCGGAAAACGCAGATCGCCCGATCTCCGTTACGCCGTCGGGAATGACGACGCCCTCCAGATTATAGCATCCGTCAAACAAGCTTTCACTGATGTGTGTGATGCCGCTCGGAAGCGCAACGGTTAAAAGGCTCCGGCAGCCGTAGAAGGCATCGTGCCCGATCTCTTTTACGCTTTCGGAGATCACGATGCGTTCCAGACGCTCGCAGAACGAAAAAGCCTCCGCCCCGATGCTCGTTACACGCTCGGGGATCACGATCTCCGTCAGATCGTCACAGCTGTAAAACGCGCTTCTTTCTATGCGCGTAACCGTTCGGGGGATTTCGATTTGATTCAGATTTACGCAGGCGGAAAATACTTCTTTATTGATGACGGTCACGCCGTCGGGAATCACGATGCCGTCCAGATTCAGACAGCGTTTAAAGGCGCCCTCCCCGATGCTCGTCACGCTGTCGGGAATGACCGCGCTCGTCAGATGCCGACAGCCCGCAAACGCGCTCTTGCCGATGCTCGTCACGCTGTCGGGAATGACCACGCTCGTCAGATAATCGCACGCGAGAAATGCTTCGTCGCCGATAGCGGTCACGCGCTCGCCTCTGTATTCGAACGGGATCACGACGGCGCCGTCCCTGCAATCACCGATGCCGATCAGCGAGCAGGTGCCGTCCCCGTTGGACAGAAATTTCATTTTGGCGCTGAAAGCGGTGTCATGAGAAGCGTCCGCCGCGACCAGATACGTTCCGAGTCTGTTCACCGCAAACGAAATCCGACCGTCCGAAAATTCCGACTCCAGCCTTTTGAGACCGCCGCGATCCAGCTCGTACACGGCGGCGCGTTCTCCCCAGATATAGGACGGCAGGGAAATGCTGACGGTCATCCCGCCGAAATGAAAAATTTCTCTGCCGTCGATCCGAAAGCGCAATCGGTACAGCGGGAGCAAATCCTTTCCTTCCGAAAGGGCGGCTTTTGCCGTCTCCCAATCCTCTCCCTCGCCGATCTGTTCAAGGGTGAGCAGGGTGCGCGCGGAGAAGCGCTTGTGCTGCGCGGTGACCGTCACGTTACCTTGGGAAGCGTTGAGCGTCTCCGTTCTGTCCGAAGAAAGATAAAAGATAAACCACGCGAGAATCACCGCCAGCGCCAGCGCGGCGAAAACGACGCCAATCACCGTTCGTCTCGTTCTCTGTTTATCGAAGTAAAAATCGGGATGCTGAACGCGCGCGCCCTCGGTTCCGATCCCTTTTCTGTTTTGTTCCTGACTCATGATGATCTCCATTCTGCCCTGACGGCATAAATCAAACTCGGAGGATACGGCGCAAACGCTTGCACGACCCTTGAAAATCCGTATCGCCATTATATCACGGAGCGCGGCGGATTGCAAGACGTCACGGCAGAAAAAATGGAGCTTTTGTTTCTTCGCAAAACCGTCGTTTACCGTTCCGACGCGCTAAAAGTAAACGCTGTCGCCTGATTGAGATTTCATAGCGACAGCATTTGCTTTTTCTCTATGATTTGAATGTGAAAAAGATAAGATTTTTCATATTGAGGAAATCTTAAGGCAAAAAAGCGGGCAACGCCCGCAGGAAGTTTCTCGCCTACCGCAGTTTAGCCTGTATTCAAACAATACAAAACGGCGAGGTCGAATTTGCGCAATTTCCTATGGTACAAAAAGAAGAGGCTGCCTCAAATGCTCTTTTTCGCATTTGAGACAGCCCCTTCGTTTTCGGGTTCAGATAAACATTTTTTTGGAAATGGATTCGCGCAGGGGACGGCAAAGACCGATGATGATCAGCGCGACGCCGAGAACGCCGAAGGCGATCAGCGGATACACCGACCAGAAATAAAATTTCGGAGGCGCGAAGGTCAGATGGAGCAGGATCTCGATCATGACGATGAAGGCGCCCGTCAGCACGGAAGCGCCGCCGAAAATGAGGAAATAGCCCCTCCCGATATAACGGGAAAGAGAGATGACGGCGGTCACGATGATGGCCGCCCAGAAAACGACGGGGAGCGCGAAGGTCAGAAACCAATCGCCGCCCGTAAATTCGTTGATAAACAAAAGGTACAGCGCCGCCGCCGCGAAATCGCAGGAAACGAAAACGACGGGATTCGGACGGGAGAACCAGATCGGCAGGATCATCACGATATAGGAAACGGCGAGTCCGCCGATGGCGTACAGCGACCAATTCAGCCGATGGAAAATGGAGATCTCACAGACAGCAAGCTGGATCGCAAGCATGAGGTAAAAAGCCGTGATGAGGAAAAGCACGCCGCGTCGGTTCACGCGCGAATGCGGCTTTCGGTAGGGCGGATAGTTGGGTACGGCGTCCTTTTGCGTCAGCTCGGGGTGAAATACCGCCGTGCCGCAAAGAGGACAGACTTTTTCCGTGTCGGCGAGCTCAACGCCGCATTTGATACAAAACATAAGCAAACGTCCTTTCTGTCATTTTTTCGTACGGTCCGCGCCGTTGACGGGAGATGCAGGCATTTTTCGGAAGGGCTCTATGCTCGCGCGGTTGCTCTCTACCGCGGCGTGGATCCCCAATCCGCGCAGAACGCGGTAAAATTGCATTTCGTATTCGGGCTCAACGGTATTGCGGATAAAATGAAAATACAGGGTGTCGCCGTAGGAGATCGCGGAGCAATTGTACGGCGAGGTTGCCTGCGGGCTCAGAATGAAATCAAATCGCGTGACGTAATCCTTCATAACGTCGGGCGCGCTCGCCATGCCGAGATTGGAGAAGGTCACGGTGGATTTCCGTTCCCCGACGGCGCGAAATACCGATTTCATGACGATATTTTTGATGAAAAGAGGCATGATCTTGATGATGGGGATGATCTCGCTGTTGACGTTGGTCGTGAATTTCGCGCGCATATGCTTCGGCGTGACCTCGATGCCCATCTGAAAGGCGACGATACGGCAGATCTCGTCGAAGCTGTAGTCGCCGCGGTCGGGGCAGACCTCCGAGGTCATGTACAAAACGAAATTGCGCAGGCTCTCGCTGGGAAACATTTTTCGCAGATTGACGGGCAGAAGGATTTTGACGGGCTTGCGCTTGCGGATATCCGGGACGCGCTTCTCCTGAAGCTCGATGGCGGCTTGCGTCAGCACGGCGGTCAGAAAGGCGGTAATGCTGACGCCGTATTTTTTCGCCTCGCGGTGAACCTCCTCCACAGGCAGGAGAAAGGCGGTATCCGTCACGAATCGGTCGGGGTCCTTCACGCCCTTGATACGGAAGGCATCGGTATCCCTGCGGCTGAGCGCGGCATCTCCCTTATATTTGAGGAAGCTGTCCTCCATTTCGCTCTCGCGCGGCTCTTCCCTGCGGTCCAGAACGCCCTTTTCCGCGGGGACGGAAACGCCGTAGCGTTGCTCCAGATATTCGGCGATCAGCGTTTTCAGAAAGACGAGACCGCCGTTTCCGTCCGTCAGGGAATGGAAAAGCTCCACGGCGACGCGGTTTTCGTAGACCAGAACCTTGAGCGCGCATCTGTGAACGTCGCGGACGCTCATCTTCTCCAGCGGATGACCCTTTTCGGGCGAGAGCGCGGGCGCTTCGGAAAGCTCCTCCAGATAGTACCAGAAAACCCCCGTGCAAAGCCGTACCGCCATGGAGGGAAATCTTCGCACCGTCACGTCCAGCGCGGATTGCATGACGGCGGTATCAATCG
Organism: Clostridia bacterium; assembly: GCA_017412045.1. Classification (GTDB taxonomy): domain Bacteria; phylum Bacillota; class Clostridia; order Oscillospirales; family CAG-272; genus QALR01. Next base: position 1,386 of record JAFQOX010000130.1, on the reverse strand, counting down.
TTTCGTTCAAGGTCGCGGAGAGGCGGAAGGAGTTCGACCAATTTCGGCTCTGCGCGGCGGGATAGATCTTCGCCGCGTTGTCCAGACGCATCCAGCGAAGCTTGCGCGGGCGCGGGAGACGATCCTTCAGAAATTTGTTGATCGCCGCGTAATCGTCGCCGCGTTCCTTCAGATTATAGAGAATATAGGAATGCCAGAGATCTTCTCCGACGATCAGCTCGCTTTCGCGCCCGCTCGCCAGAAGCTTTTCATGCAGGGAAACGGAGTCGTCCAGCATGACCTCGTCTCCGCCGACGATGATCAGCGACGGCGGCATTTCCGTCAGATCCGCAAAGAGAGGGGAGACCAGCGGGTTCTTTCGATCCTTCGTATAAAGATCCGCGAAGAAATCCAACCGTTCCGGCGTGATGGAGGGATCTTTGTCCCTGTTCTTTCGATAGGATTCGCCCGAAGCCGTCAGATCCGTCCAGGGGGAGATCGCAACGATGCCGCAGGGCAGGGGGAGATTTTTTTCACGCAGAAGCGCGCACAGGGAATAGAGGAGTCCGCCGCCCGCGCTTTCTCCGCACAGAACGATGCGGTCGCCGTCGTAACCGTGTGTCAGCAGATATTGATACGCGCACAGGGCATCCTCCAGGGCAGCCGGATACGGATGCTGCGGCGCGAGACGGTACGCAGGCGCAAAGACGCGGATACCGAAGCGGGAAGCGAGCATCGCGCCCACGCCCTTTGCGTAAGCAATATCGCCGCAACAATAGCCGCCGCCGTGGAGATAGAGCATGATTCCGTTTCTCGTATCATCCTTGGGAGCGACCCGCACGCAATCAAAATTTTCGAGATGATATATGAAAAAATCCAACGTTTTTTGACAAGTCATCGCCATAATTTCGCCGAGCTTTTCCTGACCGCGCCGCGCGGTTGACAATTTGGATTCCGTAAGCAACGGTTTGAAGCGGTCCAGCTGCTTTCTTGCGAATTTTGTGGAAAAAGTCATATGAGGCTTTCCTTTCTTTTTTGGACTTTATTTTTATCATTATACCATATTTGTGGAAAAATTTCAAGTGCTTTGCAAGATTATCGGCAACCGCGGACCTTTTTGATGCGATAAACGGAAATTTAGCGGCGAATCGCCGCGGATGGTTGCCGCCGTACCGTAGTTTATTCCGACTTCGTATACTGACGGGCGGCGGATCTCTCCCAAAGGACAGCCCTCCGAAATCATTCTTTTTCCCACTATACCATGCAAAATTCCCACGAACCGTAAGGTTCGCGTGATGAGATCGGAGACGCACCCGCGCCATCAAATCGAAACCATCGGAGCGCTGAACCGATACTTCCGAACCTCTTGATTTTGGGTATAGCTGCAATCGGAGCTACCGGGCATCT